>JAIRKI010000136.1 GCA_031260185.1 Synergistaceae bacterium
GGGGAAAAAGTTCAGCTTTTTGATGACCCTCTTGTTGTCGGCAACAGCCCTATTTGTAGCTTTATGACCGAAAAACTAGCCGCGTGATCAATGATAAATGTTTTCGTTGGTCAGTATAAGCAGGCTCTTATGCTCGCGGGATTCTTCATGCTCAAAAGCGAAAGCCGCGAGCGCGGCCGGATATAATGAATTTTATGACTTCGCCTGCTTGCCGGCGAGGTTTTTTACGTTTGCGTCCGGCGGCGATTGGGGGTTATAATTCGTCGCGAGAGGTGATGGCTATGGTCGTTTTACCAATGAGTACGGTCATGTCGAACTTGCGTTCGTCAATGGGCGAATTGCGTGACAGTCTTTGACCTGCCCGCGCTGAAAAAAAAAGAGCATGAACTCACGGAAACCACCCTGTCCGAGGGTTTTTGGGAGCGTGACGACGCGAGGGACATAAACCGCGAGCTTTCGTCGGCGCGGGCGCGGCTCGCGGAAATGGACGCGTTCGACCGCGAGTTCGCGGATCTGGAGACATTGGCGGAACTGCTGTCGGACGCGGACGACGCGGAATTGCGGGACGAGTTTTGCGAACGCTCCGTGCGCCTTGGGAAAAATCTCGTATCGAAGCGGATTTACGTCCTCATGGACGGCGAGCATGATATCTCGGACGCCATCGTGACGATTCACGCCGGTTCCGGCGGGCTGGATTCGCAGGATTGGTGCGAGACGCTTTTCAGGATGTACGCGCGGTGGGCCGAATCGCACGGGTACGGGGCCGCCGTTCTTGACGAACTCCGCGACGGGGAGGCGGGAATCAAGAGCGTGACCTTCGAGGTCAAGGGGGATTTCGCTTACGGATATCTCAAGGGCGAACAGGGCGTTCATCGCCTGGTGCGGATATCGCCGTTCGACGCGGCGCGCAGGCGGCATACCAGCTTCACTTCGGTCGAGGTTCTTCCGGTGCTTCCCGACAGCGTCGAGATAGAGATAAGGCCCGAGGACATCAAAATGGACACGTTCCGCTCGAGCGGCGCGGGGGGGCAGTACGTGAACATGACCGACTCAGCCGTGCGGATAACCCACATTCCCACCGGCATTGTGGTAAGCTGTCAGGTTGAGCGGTCACAACACATGAACAGGGCGGTCGCGATGCGGGTGCTTCGCTCGAAACTGTTCGACAAGACCACGCGTGAGCGCATGGAGCGGATAGAATCCCTTCAGGGCGAAAAGCGGTCGATTTCGTGGGGAAACCAGATTCGTTCCTACACGCTGCAGCCTTTTCAACTGATAAAGGATCACAGGTCGGGCTTCAAGGCCGGCAACGTGAACGCCGTCCTGGACGGAGACCTCGACGGGATGATCATGGCGTACCTGAGATTTATCAAAACGGATCGCGCCGCCGCTTCCGCGGGAGCGGCTACCGTAAAGGAATGAGAGCGATGCGGATGAACGGGGCCTTTAAAAAACGCGCGATCGTGATCGCGATTTTGATTCTCGCGGCGGTTTCGCGGCCCCTTTGGGCAGCCGCTCAAAAAGAGAAATTCACATATACGCCTTTCGTCCCCACCGATCCCATAATGCCGCTCTCCCAGGTGAAACCGGGGATGAGGGGCGAGTGCCGGACGGTCGTGAAGGGCGACGCCATAGTCTCCTTCGACGCCGAGGTCGTGGATATTCTCGACGCCGGGTCGTCGCCGGAAAAACTGATACTCATAAAAGCGAGCGGCCCCGTGGTGGAAAAATCGGGCATCGCCGCCGGAATGAGCGGGTCGCCGTTTTATATCGGACGCCGTCTGGTCGGCGCGATAGGATACGGCTTCAATTTCACCGATCACAAGATGGGTCTCGTGACTCCGATAGAGGAGATGATCGAGGTATGGAACAACCCAGAGATAATCCCTTCCTTCGACTTGCCACCGCTGGTGGCCGAAAAACCTCCGTCGAGCGCGGACGTCCGCGCGCCGGAGGGTCTCGACGCCGTATCCGCCGACGGCGCGGATTCGGGAGACCGTGACGTTTCGCCGGACGACGGCATAAGGGCGTCGTGGGATCTGCTCGTCTCACGCGACCGGACGGTTTCGGACGATTCCCGAAAATCGGGCGATTTTTTTATATCCGGCGTCTCCGGAAGGATGGCGCGCGAGATTAAAAACGCGCTGGGCGCCGGGACGGCGCCGTTCGGCGGCGCGCGGGAAGGCGGCGCGCCCTCCCTGAATTACGCTCCGGATATCCGCCCCGGCATGGCCGTAGGCGTTTCCCTGCTCTGGGGCGACGTCGACGTCAGTTCCGTCGGAACGCTGACCGCCCTGTCGACGGACGGCAGGTTCATAGCGTACGCGCATCCCATGCTCAACCTGGGCCCGACGGCGGCCGTGCTGAGGAGCGCCCGCATATCGGGCGTCGTCGCGGGTCTCGAAAGTTCGTTCAAAATCGGTTCGCCCGGCGATATCATAGGGATAGTGACGCAGGACAGGCCGCAGGGTATTGGCGGGCGAATAGGCCGGTTCGCGCCCGCCGCGTCGTTTGCCGTCAGCGTGACTGACGCCGACTCGGGCCGAACGTACCGTAAATTCTTTCAGATGGTGCAGGACAAATACATGCTCTCCAGACTCGCGTCACCGGCGATTGTCGGTTGCATAGAGGACTTGTGGGGAAGGATCGGCGGAGGCACGGCCAAGATAACCGCCAAATTCACCGGAAGCGCCTTGCGGGGCGGCTGGCGGCGCACCAATATGTTCGTCTCCGAAAGCGACGTTGCGTCTCAGGTGCTGGAGGAGTTCAAACTGCTGACGCGGATGTTCGCGGTGAACCAGTTTCAGGAGATAAGGCCGTTCGGCGTCGATGTCGAGGTGGAAGTGACTCAGGAGCCGAGAGTGCTCTACATCGAGGACGTGAAGATATCCGGCGCGGGGCCGTTCAGTCCGGGCGAAAAAGTCGAGTTCGACATAACGCTGCGCCCATGGAGAAAAGACCCCTTCATCCGCACGTATTCGCTGACGGTGCCGGAGAAGGTCGACGGAATGGCTCAGCTTTTGGTGAGGGGCGGCGGAATAGCCGAGGAATCGGCGGAGTACGCCAACGAAGCGTGGCGCAGCATATCAAGCCTGCCGATTTTGCTCGGCGAACTTGACGCCAAGGAGAGCAACGACCAGATAGTCATGGAAATTCGCGGACAGGAAGCGCTCGACAGACAAATAGAACGCGCGAAAAGCGGCGACGCCGACGCCATGATAAACGACAAGCTAAAAAGCGAGATAAGAAACGAAAAAACGCGGGAAGGCTCCATGCGCGTGGTCAGAGCGAACTACTACATCGACGGGATAATACAGAAACTCATAAAGATCGACGTCAACGCCGCGCCCCCCACAGCGTCGGCCGATATGTCCTCCGGAGCTGAAAATTAAAAAATCAAGACACCGGGGCTCCGCCTCATACGCACTAGTATTACAGTTGTAAAATTTGCGAGTGACGATAGTGATACCACATAGCAATAGCTTGATGCGCTCTGCGCCAATTAATCCAATGGAGAACAATAGAACGGGAAAATGACCGTATA
>JAIRKI010000008.1 GCA_031260185.1 Synergistaceae bacterium
AATTATGAGCATTTCTTTCGAGGCACATTGGACGGGCAAAAAAAAGTTATATCGAATATAACCGTAATTGTTCAGCCGCCAAGTGAATGGGGCGGGGCATTCACAGGTTTTGTCGGTAGCAATTACGGAACTATCAAAGACATCGGTTTAACTGAAATCTCCATTTCCGGTGTCAACGACGGACTCGTTTTCGCCGGTGGACTGGTGGGGTGGAATTATGGGGCGATAACGGATTGCGTGGCAGAAAACAGTTATGTTGACTTAACCGGTTACGGATGCGTCGCGGGCGGACTCGTGGGGTCGAATGAAGGAACGATAACAGGCTGCAAGGCAAGCAACAGTACAATTTCAACATCCGACCCCGTATCCAATGTTGGCGTGACCGCGGGTGGACTCGTAGGTCAGATTAGGTCTGGGGGAACGATAACAGATTGCGTTGTGAGCGGCGGTAAAGTCACGGCTACCGCTACCGCCATGAATGATGAAGCAGCCTCCTCGGGCGGTCTCATCGGACTCATAGGTTGGTCTGGGGGAACGATAACAGATTGCGTTGTGAGTGACGGTAAAGTCACGGCTACCGTCATGAATGGTGAAGCCTACTCGGGCGGTTTCGTCGGCGGTGTTTCCAGAAGCAATTTATCCGGTTGCGTTGTGAGTGACGGTAAAGTCACGGCTACCGCCATGAATGGTAAAGCCTACTCGGGCGGTTTCGTCGGCGGTGTTGCCGAGAGCAATTTATCCGGCAACACTACCACCATCACCGAACTGCCCGCGATAGGTTCTGATGAAAGATTGTCCCCGCCCGGCCCCAGCAACGATATCTAGGAGAAGATTCAACACCGTTCGGCTCATTTCATCGATCCGCCCTCGCTCCGCCCCTGAAGAATCACGCCCGTAGGGGACGGCGGGGGCGGTGTTGTGAATTTGGGGTGTGGACAAAATATTTTTCCGGGCGTATACTTTCCCCTGATTTTTACCGGAAACGCGGAGGCTGATCTGAATATGAAGAGCATAGCCGGGTCAGGCGGGCCGAGGGTGACGGACGCGGCCGACAGATACGCGGACAATATATCAGATTGTTCCGGGGGCAAAAATACGGACGTCATTTACCGCGCCGTGAGTTATATAAGCCGGAATTATTCGAAAAAGATCACTTTGGAAGACGTGGCGAGGGAGGTTTATTTATCGCCGGCGTATTTATGCAAAATATTTAAAAAAGAAGTGGGATGCAATTTCAACAAGTATTTGAACCGGCTGAGGATAGAAAAGAGCAAGGAGTTATTGTCGCTGCGCGGCAGCCGTATTGGCGATGTCGTGGCGACAGTGGGATTCGGGGATCACAGCTACTTCACCAAGGTATTCAAACGGGTCGTCGGCGTGTCCCCGAAGCGTTTCAGGAAATCCCCGAAGGCCGCGTAAGAGGTTTCACGCCGCTTTATCAGCGTATATCCGTAAGTTCCGAGGAGGTATTAGAATATGTCGGTATTTGACGAAATTTCCGAACAAGTTCAGAACGGCAGGGTGAAGGGCGTCAAAGAACTGGTTCAGAAGGCCATCGACGACAAAACGGACGCGAAGGAGATTCTGGAGAAAGGCTTATTGGCGGGCATGGACATTATAGGTGAAAAATTCAGAACGAACGAGATTTTCGTCCCCCAGGTGCTTCTGGCGGCCCGCGCCATGAACGCGGGAACGGCGCTTCTGAAACCCTTTTTGACCCGGGCGGGCGTGAAGGCAAGCGGCAAAGTGGTCATCGGCACGGTCAAGGGCGACCTTCACGACATAGGCAAAAATCTCGTCAAGCTGATGATGGAGGGCAAGGGTCTCGAGGTGTTCGACCTCGGCGCGAACGTCGATCCCGAGAAATACATCGAGACCGCGAAGAAGGAAGATTGCGACATCATCGCCATGTCCGCGCTTCTCACGACCACCATGTCGGTAATGCCGGATGTCGTCGACGCCGCCAGGAAGGCCGGGATCCGCGACAAGGTCAAGATAATGGTCGGCGGCGCGCCCATCACCCAGGCCTACTGCGAGCGGATCGGCGCGGATTACTACACGTCCGACGCCGCGTCGGCGGCCGACGTCGCGGCGCGAATATGCGGATCTTGAAAAAATAATATCTCCCCGGATCCGCCGGGGGATATTCGACAACGATGCCGATCAAGATTCCGAACGACCTTCCCGCCGCCAAAGTCCTCGCGCGCGAAAATGTAATGGTGATAACCGAACTGCGGGCCGTTCATCAGGACATCCGCCCCCTGAAAATCGCCGTGCTGAATCTCATGCCGAACAAGAGCGACACCGAACTTCAGTTGCTGCGGCTGCTCGGCGGGACGTCGCTCCAGGTGGAAGTCGATTTTCTCCACGTCGCGTCGCACATATCGAAGAACACGCCGTTATCTCATCTCGAAACATTTTACAAAACGTTCGCGAGCGTCCGAGACCAATGTTACGACGGCATGATAATAACGGGCGCGCCTGTGGAGAAACTGCCGTTCGAGCGCGTCGATTACTGGACGGAATTGTGTTCCGTCTTGGAATGGAGCAAATATAACGTCTACTCGACCTTCCACATCTGCTGGGGCGCCCAGGCGGGGCTGTACTATCATTACGGCGTTGAGAAATATCCGCTCGGCCGGAAACTCAGCGGCGTTTTCACCCACCGCAGCGTCATGCCGAATCATCCGCTGCTGTGGGGTTTCGACGACGTGTATTACGCGCCGCATTCGAGATACACGGGCATACGCGCAGAGGATTTGAGAACGCGCCCGCGATTGCGGATGATTTCCCTCTCGGAGGACGCCGGCGCGTATATAATCGACAGCGCGGACGGCAGGAACATTTTCGTCACCGGACATTCCGAGTACGACCGCGCGACTCTCGCCGACGAATACGCGAGGGACGCCGGCATGAACGGCGTCCCGGCAAACTATTTCCCGAATGACGACCCGAAAGAGCGGCCCGTGATGAAGTGGGGCGCTCACGCCAATCTTTTGTTCCGCAACTGGACCAACTTCGTGATTTACCCGAATACGCCGTATGATCTCGCCTCGCTGCGCGAAACGATCACGCGGCGGCGTGACGGCGATTCGGATGCGTAACGGGCGCGATCACCCGCATCCCCGTGAATACCGTCACGTCCATTCGCCTAAGGATCGGAAAGCCATCCTGAACCGCCTCTCGCGCGCGATAGGGCACTTGGAATCGATCAAACGGATGGTGGAGGATGACAGGGACTGCGGTGAAGTCCTGGTGCAGCTTGCCGCTGTCCGCTCGGCCGTCACCGGCACGGGCAAGATCATAATGCTCCAGCACATCGAGCACTGCATCGTCGACGCCGTGCGAAACGACGAACCCCGGCGAATAGACGAACTGAAAGAAGCGATAAACCGGTTCATAAAGTAGGGGCGAACCCGTGTGCCCGCCCGTGAGCCTAATCTGTATATGTTCGCCGGGTCATCGGGTTCCCGAACACACGCCCAATCAACGCATATTCGAGGAGGTCCTGCTTATGGCAAGGAAAGAGTTCACAAGCACCGCGTACACCGATCTGAAGGATTTCATCTTCGGTTCGGCGAAGTATCCCGTCAAGCTGAAAAACGGAATGGTAATCGGCGGCGGCGACGTTTACCCAGAGTTGAACTTCACGCTCCCGACGATGGTTCTCAACGACGACACATGGCCGGCGGCGATAGGGCACTACAGGGAAATAATCACCAAGACCTGCGAGCGCGCGTATGAGCTGGAATGTCCCGGTTTCACCTGCGAGCTGGAGACTCTCCCCGACATGACCTTCAAGCCCGAGTGGTGCGTCGAGGCAACGAAGGTCTGCTGCGACATAATCAGCGAATTTCAGTCCAAAAAGGGCATCAGGGGCGCGTTCCGCATCACTCCCAACGACAACCGCGAGGGCGACCAGGTCCGGCACATGTACAAGGGCGACCGCTGGGACGAGACCATGAAGGCGTTCGAGGGAAGCGGCAAAGCGAAGGGCGACACCGACCTAATCTTCGCGATCGAGACGATCGGCGGCAAGGAAATTCACGACGACGCCCTCATGATGTGCGACCTCAAAAAGGACGTATTCGCCATGGCGGCGGTGGCCTGCCCCGATATGGAGAGGATATGGACGGCGATAGTGGATATCGCCCGTAAGACCGACACGATACCTGGCGGCGACACCGCGTGCGGTCTCGCCAATACCGCTATGGTTCTTGCCGAGAAAAACTATATCCCGCGCGTGTTCGCGGCGATGGATCGCGTCATGGCCGGCGTCAGAAGCCTCGTCGCGGTCGAGGCCGGCTGCGTTGGCCCCGACAAGGACTGCGGTTACGAGGGGCCTTACGTCAAAGCCATCAGCGGCATCCCGATCGCGATGGAGGGAAAGACGGCTTCCTGCGCCCACCTCAGCGCCTGCGGAAACATCCCGATGTGCGTGTGCGACCTGTGGTCAAACGAATCAGTGCAGAACATCCAGCTGCTCTCAGGCATAGCCCCGATCGCGTCCTTCGAGACACTGGAATACGACTGCCGCATGCTGCGCACCGCCAAAAAAAAAGGTTTCGGGGAACAGATGCGGGAAATTCTCTGCGATTCCGACAGTCTCATCGACCCTCACGCGTGGATACTGCGCCCGGACGTCGTGCTCGATATATCAAAGGGCATCGTGAAGGAGACCGGCTATTACGACAGGGTCAAGGCCGCGTGCAGGCTCTCGCTGGAATCCATCAGGAAGGGCAGCGACAGCGGCAAGCTCCGCCTCGGCGACAAAGAGAAGGATTGGCTCGGACAGCTTCTCACCGCGGCGGAAGAATTGCCAGACACGCTCGACGAGCTGTGGGATGAAGTGAAGGACGACTGCGACAAGTTCAATCCCAAAAAGTACGACCTGCCCTATGAATTCTGAACCGCGGGCAAACACTTCATGGAGCCTAAGCATATGACGCGCGTTACGGTCATTTCCGGTTTTTTGGGCGCGGGAAAGACGACGTTCGCGAACCTGCTGCTGAATTATTATATAAGGAAGGGATTCAAGACGGCGTATATAGTGAACGAATTCGGCAAGGCGGAAGTGGATTCCGGCCTCATCGCCCAAAAAGGTTTCCGGACGGTCGGCATAGCGGGCGGCTGCGTATGCTGCGCGTTGCGGGGCAAGATATCGGAGGCGCTGCGCGAGGTGGTGAAAAACTTCGCGCCCGACCGCGCAGTATTTGAGCCGTCCGGAATTTTCATATTCGAGAAATTCCGGGAGATACTCGACGAACCCTTCATCAGGGAAAACTGCGGGATAGACGGCGTCATAACCGTCGTCGACAGCACGCGCGCCATGGACGCGATGTTCGTCGAAGGCAATTTCTTCGCCAACCAGGTCGCCCACGCCGACACGCTCGTCCTGAGCAAAACACAGCTTAAAGAGGCGCGCAATCCGCGCATAATCATCGATAAAATAAGAAAACTGAACGAACGCGCCGGAATCTGGGCAAAACCATGGGACAGCCTCACCGACGATGATTTCACGGCGCTCGACTCCGGCGGCGGCGCGGGATTAGACGCGGACGGCGACGATGACGGTCATGACCGTCATCATGAGCACGATCACCATCATCATGGGGACGGGGAAGAACTTCTTCACGAGGAGTTGGATACCATAACCATCACGCCGCGCGACCTCGACGAGGCCTCTCTCGAAGAACTGAGGCGCATGACGCGGGACGGCGCGTTCGGAAAGCTCTACCGCGCGAAAGGGCGCGTTATGTATGACGGCGTTCCAAAACTGCTTCAGGCCGTGTTCGAGAGCGTTGACATCGATGAAAATCCTCCGGGGGGAGAGTGCTGCCTGACTTTTATCGGCTGCGAACTCGACGGGGCGAAAATCCGAAAATACTGGGGAGCGTGAAACGCGTTAAAATCACGCGGGGGAGCTGATCGAATGAGGGATGACGCAACGACCGTCAAGATCAAAACCGCGCGGGGAGAGCGCGAAGTAGAAGCGGCGATGGGGGCGAACCTGCTCGGCGTATTCCGCGCCAATGACATTCCGATAGCGGCGGGCTGCGGCGGGCGCGGAACGTGCGGCAAGTGCGGCGTCATAACGGGCGGCGTGAAAAAACTCGCCTGCGAGACAAAAGTCGAGCCGGATATGCGTGTCGAAATCGAAAACGAAGAGAACAGCTTCGCGATAGTGACCGACTACGCGGGAGGCGCGGCCGCCGCGCCTCCCGGCGAGTGCCAGCGTCCACGCGTCGCGATAGACGTCGGCACCACTACGGTGGTCTTGCAGTTGATAGACGCGTCGGACGGGCGCGTCGTCGGGACGCGCTCGTTTCTGAACGGGCAGAGGATATACGGCGAGGATGTCGTGACGCGCATAAAGTACGCGGGCGAGGGCGGTCTGGACACGCTGAACCGGGCGATACGGGGCGGCCTGCTCTCCGCGTTCTGCGCGCTCTGCGCAGACGCGGGATTGGATCGCGGCCGGCCGGAATATATTTGCGTCGCCGGAAACACGACGATGATGTATCTGCTGCTGGGTCATCGCTGCGACTCTCTCGGGGCGTACCCGTTCGAGCCGGAATTCCCGATCAGGGAGCGATATACTTTTTCGGATGTGTTCGGAAGCGACGCGTTCAGTTGTCCCGTATATCTCGTGCCGTGGGTGTCGGCCTACGTCGGCGGCGACATCACCGCGGGCCGGCTGGCCTGCCGCGCCGGACCCGATGAAACCGCGCTCCTGATCGACATGGGGACGAACGGAGAGATGATGCTGTGGTCGGGAGACAATATCCGGTGCTGTTCGACGGCGGCGGGCCCCGCTTTCGAGGGCGGGGGGATAGAATGCGGCACGGGAAGCATTCCGGGCGCCATAAGCAAAGTCGGCCTCGCGGACGGCAAGTTTGTTTGCGAGACGATAGGCGGAGCGAGCCCGATTGGAATTTGCGGATCGGGAGCGCTCGACGCGTCCGCCTGTATGCTCAGGGGCGGATATATGGATGAAAGCGGACGCATGAACGACCCGTACTTCGGCGACGGAGTGGTCATAGCGGAGGGCGCGGGCGGCGGAAAGATAATCTTCACACAGAAGGACATAAGGGAAATTCAGCTCGCCAAGTCGGCGATCAGGGCCGGGGTGGAGATAATGCTCAAGGTATCGGAACTCTCGGCGGATCGGATCGACACCGTATACCTGGCGGGCGGGTTCGGGCAGAAACTGTGTCTCGAGAGCGCGGTCGAGATAGGCCTGATTCCGGAGGCGCTGCGGGAGAAAATCCGCGCGAGCGGCAACAGCTCGCTGGGCGGCTGCGTTAAAATCTGCCGCGACATGAAGATGATGGACGCCGCGCGCGCGCTCGCCAAAAAGGCGAGAGAGATACAGCTCAACACGCATCCCGATTTTCAGGATCTGTTCATGGAACACATGATGTTCGGGCAGGAGGATGAATGACGGTTTGTCCGGATAATTCGGCCGCGTCCAAACCGAAACCGGAAAGCGTATACACGCTGTCATGATTATACTCTCCATCATTCTAAATGAGCCGCAAGGGGGCTTAAAATATGCAAACTGTTTCGGCGTTGTGCAGACCTCGCGAGAGCGTATTTTCCGATACAACACGCGACGATGTGCTGAATCTCAGCGACTTGATCGAAGGCAAAATCGACGCCGCTAAATTCTTCGACGAGAACTTCAAAACGAAGGGGATGGAAATCCTCTTTGAAACGGCTTTCAGGAGATTCTCTGGCAAATCCGAAACGGGCGTCATCAAATTGACGCAGGCTATGGGCGGCGGCAAGACTCACAATATGCTGGCCCTGGCTCTGCTTGCCCAATACCCGGAGTTGCGCCAAAAGATAATAGGCGGTGAATTCAGTAATATCGGAGATGTCAAAGTTGTCGCGTTTTCAGGACGCGAAAGCGACGCGAACTTAGGAATCTGGGGTAGTATCGCTGAGCAACTGGGCATGAAAGAATTCTTCGCGGATCATTACGCGCCGCTCAAAGCTCCCGGAGAAAGCGCGTGGGTCAATCTGCTCAAAGGCAGGATGGCGCTCATACTGCTAGACGAACTGCCGCCTTATTTAGTGAACGCGAAGTCCATCACCGTAGGTAACTCTGACCTCTGCTCGGTGACGGTTACCGCGCTCTCCAACCTGTTCACCGCGATAGGCAAAGGAGAACTCGCGAACGTATGCCTTGTATTTTCCGACCTTAGGGCGACATATGAAGCGGGGAGTCAGTTGCTCTCGTCGAGCTTCAAAGAACTCGAGAACGAAGCGAACCGCGCCGCGTTGAACTTAGAGCCGGTCGCGCTGAATACCGACGAGGTTTATGACATTCTCCGCAAAAGGCTCTTCGCGGAATGCGCATCGTCCGCTTCGATAGCGGTCAACGAGATTGCCGCGGCTTATAAAGAAGCTCTCGCCGGCGCCGGCAGATCCGGCCTGACAGGTTATACGGGCGATTCCGTTTTCCTCGGAATCAAGGATTCTTATCCGTTTCACCCGTCCATTAAAGAGATCTACGCCCGTTTTAAGGAAAACCAGGGATTCCAGCAGACGCGCGGCCTCATCAGGCTGATGCGCCAAGTGGTGCGGAATTTTTTTGAGAGCGGTCACGCGGAGAAGAAAAATCTCATCAACGTATCCAACATCGATCTGAACGACCGTGGGATATTAGCTCTCATCAAGCAAATAAAACCCTCGCTTGAAGCCGCGATCAGCCACGATATAGCGCAGGGCGGCAAATCCGTCGCGGAAGTCATTGACGAGCAGAACGGCGAAAAGAAAGAGAAGTACGCTCAGGACGTCGCGAGGCTCCTGCTTATGTCGTCGCTCAATGACACGCCAAACGGCGTAATGGGCCTGACCGAATCCGACGCCCTGGGTTTTCTGTGCAAACCGGGCGTTGACCTCAACAGTCACAGGAAAGCTCTCGACGAGATCGTTTCGCGGTGCTGGTATCTTAAAACAGACAATCGCGGGCGTTTCTACTTCCAAAATACGAAAAATATGGTAGCGGAGATGAACACGCTCGTTGATTCCTATTCGGACGAGAGCGCGAAGAAAGAACTTCGTAAATTCCTGGAGGGCAATTTCGATCCGAAGCTGAAAAAATGTTACGAATCTCTTTACGTCCTTCCGGCTATCGACGAAATTCACATCGAGCAGAACAAGGTGTCGCTCGTCATCTTCGAACCGTTCACAGGAACAGGGCTTCACCCCGACTTGCGGAATTTCTATGAAAACTGCGCGTACAAGAATCGCGTCCTGTTCCTGTCCGGTCAGCGCAACGTGATGGAAAAACTTTACGCCAACTCAAAGCGGCTTGCCGCTATTCGGCATATTATCGCCAATATGAGGAACGAGCACGTTCCCGAAACCGACCAGCAGTACAAGGAAGCGGAAAATCAGCACGACAAGGCTACTGCCGCGCTTTTACAGACCATACGGGAAACGTTTATCACTATTTACCATCCATCCAAGACAGGGTTGTCCCGCGAGGATTTCAAGTTAGAGTTCAAGGAGAATAAGTTCAACGGCGAGGAACAGATTATCGCCGCGCTCAAGGGAGCGATGAAGTTCGAGGATTTTTCCTCCGAGGACAATTTCATCGATTCACTCAGGAAAAAGGCCGAAGCGCGTATCTTCACGCAAAAGGAAATTCCGTGGAGTACGATTTCAGAGCGGGCGGCAACGGAAACATCATGGCAATGGTATCATCCCAAACAGATGGACGAGCTTCGGAAGAAGTGCCTTGCCAATGGCGCGTGGCGGGAAATCGGCGGCTACATCGTCAAAGGCCCGTTCAAAAAGGAGCCGACCGACGTAGCCATAGAGCAGATGGACTACAACGAACAGACGGGCGAGTTTACCCTGAAAGTCAAACCCGTGCGCGGCAACAGCGTCTATTACGACATCGGCGCGGAACCGACGAAAGCGTCAAGCAAAGTCGAACAGCAGACGCTCGTCATTAAAGAACCCTCCGCGTACTTCGTATGCTGTGACACGGATGGCGGCGAAAATCCCCATCCTACGGGCAAGGCGAAAAAATGGCTCGGCAAAGCTCCGCTTCGGCGCGAGCAGCGGCAAAACGCGAACGGCAACAACGTACTGGAGTTGAAAACCCACAAGGCGTATGAAATCCGCTACACGACCGACGGTTCTAACCCAAAAGAGAGCGGAGGGCTGTACAGCGGCGAAATCGTACTGCCTCCCGGCTGCAAATTCGTCCGCGTGGCGGCGTACTGTAAGGACGAACTCGTCGCCGACGAGAGTATCCCCGTCGCCGCCGGACCCGGAAAAAAGAAAGTCGAAATCGACGATGCCAAATCGCTCGAATACACGCTGTCTTCGCAGAAGAAATGCGGCGACACCGAACTTGCTTACGCGGAGTTCGCGAAACTGAAACAGATAGCGGGGACGTTTATCCGGCAGTTTACCGTGACCATCAGCGAAAAGGGCAATCCCGACAACTACATGGAAATCACCACGGCCAAAGTTTCTTGGGATACGGGTAACTTGCAATCAATGGTGGACCTTATTCGCGAAACCGCTTTCGCGGGAAAAGAAGCCGAGGTTGAATTCGAATACAAAACGATTCAGTTTAACACAGGGATGGCGTTCAAACAGTGGGTCGAGGCGAACAAACTTGACGCCGGCGAGCTGAGTACAAAGGGAACCGTTAAGCAATAGTAGCTGGAGATTGGAAAAGATGGCGAAAAGGATAACTTACGGTTTCGGCGTAGACCCGGCGCAAAGCGCGAACCACTTTTTCGTGCTGATACGTCCGAAAACTATTGAAGAGACGACCACGCCGCCGATACGGATTTTCGAACGTTATTCCTGGACGGACGGAGATGAGCAAATTCTGAATGACGCCGACGTACTGAGGCTTGAAATATCCAAACACAAATGGACCGAAGTCAAAACGGCCCTGACGATGGAATTCAACGCCCGTTTGAAAAAAGAGGGTTTGAAAACCGGCAAATTTGCCATAAATGGTGGCACGCCCGTCGAGCGGTTGTTCGGAAAAGAACTGATGGTGTTACTTTGGGCTATCGAGGACAGCGATCCTTCTTTGATTTCCCCTGCCGTTCGAAACTGGAAAGGGCTTATGCCGGAGGAGCGTTGGTGGCTTTATACGATGACCAACGCCGCGACGGGCGGCCTGACCGACCGAAAGGGCTGGCGCAAGGCCTTGCGATATGCCTTGTGCGAGAACCCGGTGGTGGAAAGGCCCCGACAGCTGCCGCTGTTCGACATGGAGGAGGCATGAATATGCTCACTCATAAGGATATATGCAAGGCGGTCGGCAATTCCGCGCTGAAATATAAAATAAAAAACGCTTATTATTTCGGCTCATACGCTAAAGGGACACAGACCGACGACAGCGATTTGGATCTGCTGGTGGAGTTTGAACCCGCGGCAACGCTGCTTACTCTCGCGGGGTTGATAGGTGATTTGGAAGATACCCTGCGTAAAGAAGTGGATGTCGTTATTCTTCCGTTAGAAAAGGACAGTCATTTGATTTTGGAAAGGGTGGTGAAGTGCTATGCCGATAAACAGAAACAGGCAAATCATAACGCGAATGTTTGAAGAAGCGAGTCATATTCCAGAGATGATATTCGGTTTGGATTATAACGCTTTCATGAATGACACTACAAAAAAATACGCCATTTGCATGGTGCTGGTCAATGTCGGCGAGCTGGCAAACAAATTGTCGGACGATTTCAGAAACGAACATAGCGCTCTTCCGTTGGCGCAAATGCGAAAGACCAGAAACGTTATTGCCCATGATTATGATCAGATAAAATGGCCGCTCATCCGGGGAATCGCGACACAGGATGTCCCTGTGCTGCTGCCGGAACTGGAGCGAATATTGAAAGAATATGAAGCAAAGGAAGGGCCCTTTGATTTTGAGTCGAATCATAATAATAACTTGCGTTTGATCGCCAGGGCAGACAAAACGTTCGATGATGACAGCGAAAACGTGAAATGACGATTTCTTTTATTGAGCGTCAATTCCCCGTTTCGAAGCTCTCCAAAGAGAGCTACAAGGAGCGGAAAGCCGGGGCAAGTCAGACCCTTACAGGGCTTGGCAAGTGGTGGGGACGCAAGCCGCTCGTGCTTGTCCGCGCCGCTATTTTGGGTTGCCTCATGCCCGCGTCGGACAACCCACGCCGAGATATGGAAATTTTCCTGAAAATAATGTCCATGGATGACGGCGGGCTGTGGCTCCGCCATAAAGCCTTGGAGAATAAAAGCGACAATTACTGGTGTGAACGGGAGAAAGAACTCTACCGTGATTTCAACAGGCTCGGCTACGACGAAAAACTGAAAACCTGCGTCCGCCCGGAACAGTTCGAGCGTCCCCCCGACGACCACGCGTGGAACGAGATAAATCATCACTTGGGCACTCACGCTTATAACCTGCGAGGCCTCACGCGGCAGCTCTCCGAAAAACGCTTCGGTCAGAACGCCGTTGTCGGCGATTGCTTCTGCGGCGGCGGCTCCATTCCCTTCGAGGCGGCGCGCATGGGGCTTGACGTTTACGCGTCAGACCTGAACCCCATCGCCGGATTGCTGACGTGGGCGGCGATCAACATCTGCGGCGCGAGCGACGCTGAGATAGAAGGAATAAAGAAATTTCAGCGGGAAGTCTATGACGCGGTGGACAAAGAGATAACCGAACTCGGCATAGAGCATAACGAGAAAGGCGAACGCGCTGTATCGTACATCTATTGCGTGGAAGCAATTTGTCCGGAGTGCGGGACAAAAGTCCCTATGGCGCCGTCGTGGGTTATCGGCAAAGGGACGAAAACAATTGCCCAACTTGTTGAGGACAATGGGAATTATGATATTCGAGTAAAAATGAACGCGACCGCCGCCGAAATGAAGCAAGCCGAAAACGGAACGGTAACGTCAAAGGGTCTTGCTTGCCCGCGTTGCGGAAAGACCACCCCGATTGGCGTCCTGCGCCGCGACCGAAAGGATGAGAACGGCAATACCGTCTATGGCCTGCGCCGTTGGGAAAAACACGAGTTTGAACCGCGTCCCGGCGACATTTTTCAAGAGCGGTTGTACGCCGTTCGTTATGAACACGAATATGCGGAAAACGGCAAAAAGAAAACCAAACGTTACTACCGCGCCCCCAGCGAACGCGACTTGCAAAACGAAGAAAAGGTACGCGAAATTGTCGCCGAAAATATCGTCAAATGGCAGGAACAGGGCCTTGTGCCGAGCATGGAGATTGAACCGGGAGATAAAACGACCGAGCTTATACGTAATCGCGGCTGGGCGTACTGGCACCAGTTGTTCAACGCGCGGCAGTTGCTGGTGTTGAGCAGGTTTGCGGAACAGGCAAATAGCGCAAACTCTTTACTGAATCAGATCGCAAGTTTACTTTGTGTTTATAGGCACGTCGGTTGGACTTCGCGGCTTTGTATTTGGGACGTTTCTCGTGATGAATCCAAAAATACGCTTATGAATCAGGCATTGAACACATTATTTAATTACGGTTCAAGAAGCGTTACGATGTGCAGTTCGTGTTGGAATACGAAATACAACCAATACCGCAAAATGACCGACACAAGCGTTATTTTAACAGATGCCCGCAATATAACGCATAACGCCAATATCTGGCTCACCGACCCGCCTTACGCCGACGCGGTGAACTACCACGAACTCTCCGAGTTTTTTCTCGCGTGGGACAAGCGGCTGCTGAAAGAGGCCTTCCCCGGCTGGTACGCGGACAGCAAGCGCGTCCTGGCCGTTCGCGGGGGCGAAAACTTCGCGCAGAGCATGATCGACATATACTCCAACCTCACCGCGCATATGCCGGACGACGGAATGCAAATCGTGATGTTCACGCACTCCGACCCGGCTGTGTGGGCGCAGCTCGCGTTGATAATGTGGAAGGCGGGGCTGAAAGTCACCGCCGCGTGGAACGTCGCCACCGAGACGGACGCGAGCGGCCTAAAAGACGGTAACTACGTCAAGGGCACCGTGCTGCTCGTGCTTCGCAAGCGCACAGGCGCGAGTGAGGCGTTTCTCGACGAGATCAACTCGGACATCAAGAATGAGGTCAAGAGCCAGATCGAGAGTATGCAGACGCTCGACGACAAAGAAGACCCGAATTTCTCCGACCCGGACTACGTGCTGGCCGCCTACGCGGCCTCGCTGAAAGTGCTGACGAGTTACGGCGCGATCGGCGAAATCGATTTGGACTACGAACTTGACCGCGCCATATACAAACCGGCGGAATCGAAGGTCGTCGCTCTGATCGAACGTGCCAAGAAGCAGGCGTATGACTGCGTAATCCCGAAGGGCTTCGACAGTTTCCTGTGGAAAGATCTGACCCCCGCCGAGCGGTTCTACGTCAAGGGCCTGGAGAGCGAGAAAAACGGCGGCTATCAGATTTCGACGTATCAGGAGTACGCGAGGGGCTTTGCGTTGTCCGGTTACGGCCAGCTCATGGCAAACGAGCGGGCGAACACCTGCCGCCTGAAGACGCCATCCGAGTTCGCGATGCGGACGGTGGGCGACGCGCCTGGATTCGAGGACTCCACCCTTCGGCTCGTCCTGGCTGCGATCCACATCGCGCTGAAAGAGGACGAGCAGCCTGTCAAGGGCTTGTACCACCTGAAAAGCAACCTGCGGGATTATTGGGGCAGCCGCGACATGGTAAAACAACTGCTCGCGTTCCTGAAAGACACGCGGGACATATCGAATATGCCCCACTGGAAAGAAGCCGCTCAAATGGCGGAACATCTGTACGTGCTGGTGGATAACGACCATGTGTGAATATCCTCAGATGGACAGGGTTATTGTGACTATCACAATTTAAGAAGGTGAAATTGAGATGCGGGAGAAATGCCAATCGCCGTCGTCGCAGTCGTTTTTTAAGATTCATGTAGAAGATTTCGGGAAAATTGCCAAAGCGGACATCGAATTGTCTCCTCTTACGCTGTTTATCGGAGACAACAACAGCGGCAAGAGTTATTTGCTCACATTGATTTACGGCTTGCTGAGCAAACCGTTTTTCGATTTGTTTCGACAAAATAAGGATTTTATATCCAAGCGTTTCATACCGATGATTGAGGATGGATTGTCCGGCAAAACGGAACGATACCGCTTTAGTCCCGACGATTTCGGTCTTTTGGAACGCACGGTAAATGACATTTTGGAAAGGGATAAAAAAATATTTATAGAACGGATTTTCAACAAAAAAATCCCGATAGGAAAGCTGGCGGTCGAATTTTGTCCGCCGTTTCCGGAAATCGACCTTTGCTTCGACGCCGTGGCGAACGATGGGGAGATGAGTTATCTGCGCCTGGAAACGCGGCCGAAAAAATGCTGTTATTCAAGGCTGATTAATACTTCGAGATTTATGGACGGCATAGACAGGAAATCTCTTGTTGCATTGATGGTGAGCGCGATAATCAGAACTTTACTCGCGATGGATCGCCCCGCGTATCTGCCCGCGTCGAGGACGGGGTTTCTATTGGCTTTCAAATCTCTGGTCGGAGGTTCGATAGAAAAAGCGTTCGGCATCGCCGGCGCTGTTAACGCCGCGGGAAACGCCGATAAACTGACGGTTCCGGTCATCGATTTCCTAAAAATGCTCGCCGCGTTTTCAACAGACGAGGAATCGCGTCACATAGATTATCGCGCGCGGACTGCGGAGTTCGTCGAAAATAAAATTCTGGACGGCAAAATCATAGTGACTAAAACCCCCGTGCCGGATTACATGTATTTGCCTCTGGGGTTTTCGGAATCTTTGCCGATGTTCGTTTCCTCCGGGGTCGTTACCGAAACTTTGCCGCTGTGGCTGGTTCTAAACAAACCCGGGATAAACTGCCTGATGATCGAGGAGCCGGAGACGGGCCTGCATCCCGCGCTTCAAAAGGAAATCGCGCGCGCGCTCGCTAAAATCGCGAACCTCCATTTTCCGGTCATCGCTTCGACACACAGCGACATCATTCTTCAGCATGTCAATAATATGACGCGCCTCAAAAAACGCCCTGACCGCGAACAAGTGATGTCGAAACTTGAATACGGCGAAGATGATCGGCTGGGCTCGGAGCGCGTTGCCGTTTATCAGTTTGACGCAAGCGATGGCGGGACAACCGTGACGAAGATCGAATACGATGAAGAGCGGGGTTTTGCCGCTCCGACGTTTATCGACGCGCTCGGCGGGATACTGGACGAGACGATGGACATCGAATCGGAGGAGTTTTCCGGATGATCTCCGAATACACGCGAGCAAGGCTGTCGGAAATCAACAAGGACAGATACGAGGAATCCGATAAAGAATTTATTCTGGAAGAAACAGAGAAAGAGGGCCGCGCGCGGTATCATTTGTCAATTTCGATCCCGTCCTTGCTTTTTAAAAAACTCGACGAAAAATGGGGGTTTGATTTTCTGAAGCGGAAAAAATGCGCCGACCACATCGTTTTTGAACTGAAAAGCGCAGATAAATGCGCGCTTCATATCTTCGAGCTCAAAAGAACCATAACTAAAAAAACGTGGCTTCGCATTGTCGAACAATACAACGGCGCCTACGTCAGAGGAGAGGTCATAGCGGCTTTTCTCGGATTAAAGATTGAAAAAACGACCGTGAACGCGTGTTTTAAGGAAGATAAATTGAAGCAATGCCACGAAACAATTACCCCGCGCGCGGAGATCTCGGATGCCAAACTACGTAAAGCACTGAAAATCCGGAGTGATGAAGAAATCGATTTGAACTGCGTTGGTGGTATCGGCGGCATTCATTGCGTACATAAAAAAAACATCCTCTACGAAAACGGAGAAGGCTGTCTATATGGAGAAGGCTGTTTATGCTGAACAGATATTCGTCGAGAACCGATAAATTGGGACAGTTCATCAACGATAATCTGTCCGGCGCGGTCGGCTACGACCGTATCGCCGGGTACTTCTGCTCGTCCATTCTGGAAGTCGCGGGCGAAGCGATAGAGGCTGTGGGTGGCAAAGTTCGCGTTGTCTGCAACTCGGGGCTTGCCCCGTCCGACGTCGCGGTCGCCAGGCTCGGGCAGCGTGTGGAATGGAACGACTTCAAGCCTGAGAAAGTCTACGCCTCCGATGGCGCTGTCGCGCGGCTGAAAAAGCTGTACGAGTTATTGAAGTCCGGCAAACTCGAAGTTCGAGTGCTGCCCGACGAGGTTTACGGTCTGATGCACGGCAAGGCGGGCGTAATCACGTATTCCGACGGAAAAAAGACTTCATTTCTAGGCAGTATCAACGAGACGAAGAGCGCGTTCACTACCAACTACGAAATGGTCTGGGAGGACGACGACCCCGCTTCCGCGGCGTGGGTGCAGGAGGAGTTCGACTGTCTGTGGAACGACAAGTACGCCGTCGCGCTCGCCGACTATGTGATCGAGGACGTGAAGCGCGTTTCCGAGCGGCGGCCCATCCCTCTGAAGAAATGGCGCGAGATGGAAGAGGAGCCTATCCCATCAGTCGCGGCCGAGGAACCGATTTATCGCGAACAGTTTGGATTATGGACGCATCAGAAATACTTTGTCGCCCGCGCTTTCAACGAGCATAAACAGCGAGGCGGGGCGAGGCTGCTGCTTGCGGATCAGGTCGGTTTGGGCAAGACGGTTCAGCTTGCGATGTCCGCGAAGCTGATCGCGCTGTATGACGATAAGCCTGTACTGGTAATCGTCCCGAAAACGCTGATGTTTCAGTGGCAGGATGAATTGAAAACGCTGCTGAATATGCCTTCCGCGGTCTGGACTGGACGTTTTTGGATTGACGAAAACGGCTACGAGTATCCAATCGACAGCGCAAAGGCGATTTTAAAATGCCCGCGCAAGGTCGGGATTGTATCGCAAGGCTTGATTATCCGCAAATCGGAATCCGCGGAGCTTCTGAAGTCGATGAGGTTTTCCTGCGTCATCCTCGACGAGGCGCACCGGGCGAGGCGCAAAAACCTCGGCAAAGACCCGGATAAACACAGGGCCCAACCAAACAACTTGTTAGCGTTTCTCGATGAAATAACTCTCAGGACAAAGAGCCTACTGCTTGCTACGGCGACGCCCGTTCAGATCGATCCGATCGAGGCATTCGATCTTTTGCTGGCTCTGGCGCTGCCGCAGGACGCGGATAAGGTATTGGGCGACAATTACAGCGTTTGGAGGCATACGCCGGGATTGAGCATCAAATATATTCAAGGTGAAGAACCTTACCCGAACGCCGAAGCCGAGATGTGGGAGATTGTCCGTAACCCGTTTCCGCCGCGCACCGAAGACAACAATCGCATTGGAACACTTCGAGATCAGCTTGACATTGCCGACGACGTGTTCGTCATTTCCCAGAATCGCTATGACGAGTTCTCAAATCCGCGGAAAAACAGAGTCAGGATACTCTATGACGACGATGATTTCATCAAAAATTACAATCCGTATATCCGAACGATCGTCCGGCGAACCCGTGAATTTTTGGAAAACCACAACAATCCTGATACCGGCGAACCGTATCTGAAAAAAATCGACGCGGTACTGCTCGGAGAAAAGGACACCGAAGCCCTCGAGCTCTCCGGTTATCTGGCGCAGGCGTATGGAATCGCCGAGGAGTTCTGCGATATGCTTTCCGCGAGAGTCAAAAACGGCGGTTTTATGTCCACTCTGCTCTTAAAACGCATTGGCAGCACAATGTTCGCCGGGGAGAACACGGCAAAGAAAATGCTCGCCTGGACGACAGAGGGTAAAGAGAAACTCCGTTCCCTGTATGACGAACTTGCTGACGAAGACGACGAAGCGGAAGACGCGGCGCAAAGCGATATCAAAGATTTGACCGCGGAGGAAACCGAATGTTTGGAAAAACTCGTCAATGTGCTGAAATCCAATACCGATACCGACCCTAAGTACAACCGAGTCAAAACTATACTTACCCAAGGCGTCGAAGACGAAGGCGCCTGGAAAGACAATGGATGCATACTTTTTACCCAATATTACGACAGCGCGGTCTATGTTGCCGACCGCCTGTCCGATGACTTCCCAAATATCGCGATTGGATTGTACGCGGGAGGCTATAAATCAGGGATATACAGGCGCGGTTTATTCAAGAAGGAGAGCAAGGACGAGATCAAGCGGCTAGTCAAAACACGAGAGTTGACGATACTCGTCGGCACCGACGCCGCCTCTGAGGGTTTGAACCTGCAAGCGTTGGGCACTCTGATCAACATCGACTTGCCGTGGAATCCAACGAGACTCGAACAGCGTAAGGGGCGCATTCAGCGTATAGGCCAACTGGCGGAGAGAATATATATCTACAATATGCGATACAAAGGCTCTGTGGAGGACAAGGTTCACAGTAAACTTTCCGGGCGCTTGCGGGAAATTTACGCTCTCTTTGGGCAAATTCCCGATGTATTGGAGGATGTGTGGGTAGCTATCGCGCAGAAACGCGAAGACCTCGCCGAGGAAGCGATCCGAAAGCTGCCCGGGAAGAATCCGTTCATCCTCAAATACGAGGAAACGATCCCCGACTGCGGCGATTGGGAAAAGTGCGCCGTGGTGTTGGACAAGCGAGACGAACTCAGAGAACTGCTAAAAGGGTGGTGACCGATATATAGATATATCGTTTGCGGAGGCTCCGACAATCATTAATTTGCGCATTATTCATCGGCGTAACCGGTAAAGTATTGTCATAACCAGGTGCGCGAGCAATTTATCTATACATCGGTCACCTCTCTCTAAAATCGCGAAAAACGCTTGACTGTAGTACGTGTTTGAATCACAATGATATTGTGATTCAATATGATGCTTATGAGGTGAGCAAAATGGCAACACGGACACACAGCGCGTTAATTCAAGTAAGGCTCGACGAAAGCGTAAAGCGCGAAGCGGACGCGTTGTTCGCGGACCTCGGGTTAGACACTCCCACAGCGATTCGCATTTTCCTCAATCAAGCGATAAGACACGAAGGAATGCCGTTTGAAGTCGCGAAACCGCGGCCGAACGCCGAAACGCTCAACGGAATGAAGATACTTCCGGAACGGTACGGCAGTTTCCGTGAACTCCGCGACGAAGCGGAACTGAGGGCTGAGGAAGCCGATGAAATATGAAATCCAACGATCGGCGAGATTTAAGCGTGATTTGAAAGTCGCGATAAAACGAGGTTACGACATCGACAAACCGGAAGCGGTCGTTGACCCGCCCGCAAACGCCCCAATGGGGTATTGACGAAATCATACGGGAGGTTCGGCATGGGTAAGATCGTTGATGTGCTAAAAAGCGGCAAGGTGCTTGTTTCGGATGGGGCATGGGGAACGTTTCTCTATGAAAAGGGCTTGAAGGCCGGGGAGTGTCCCGACGCCTGGTCGATCGACCGTTTCGACGACGTGGCGGATATCGCGAAGAGTTACGCGGACGCGGGAGCCGACATGGTGAAGAGCGACAGCTTCGGCGCGAATTATTACAAACTCGAGCACTTCGGCCTCCAGGACAAGGTGACCGAGATAAACGAAGCCGCGGCGAGGGCTTCCAGGAAAGGCGCGGGGCCGGACAAGTTTGTCATCGCTTCCGCGGGCCCCACCGGAAAACTTCTGGTGATGGAAGAGGTCACGGAAGAGGATCTGTACAACGCGTTCAGGGAGCAAGCCGTCGCGCTCGAGAAAGGCGGCGCGGACGCGATATGCGTCGAGACGATGAGCGACGCCGGGGAAGCGAAGTGCGCCGTCAGGGCCGCCAGGGAAAACACCAAACTCGAGGTCATCGCCACATTCTCGTTCGACAAGACAATCCGGGGCGATTACAGGACCATGATGGGCCTGTCGCCGACGGACGCCGCGAGGGAAGCGCTCGATGCCGGCGCCGACATTGTCGGCACAAACTGCGGCAACGGCATCGGGCGCATGATCGATATCGTGAGGGAGATGAAGACCGCGTATCCGGACGCGTTTATCCTCGTCCACGCGAACGCCGGCCTGCCCGAGAACAGAGACGGCAAAGATTTTTTCCCGGAAACCCCGCGGATGATGGCGGATCAGATCGGGTCTCTGATAAAAGCCGGAGCCAACATAGCAGGCGGTTGTTGCGGCACGACTCCCGCGCATATCGCCGCCATAAGCGAAGTTGTGAAAAATTACAACCTTCGTCCCGCTTTTCAGTGACTTACGGACACGCTTCACAAATAAAAAAACAAAAATTTGGGTTGCGGGCGCGGCCATTTTAGGTGTTAAAATTATATGCCATGATGAACCATTAGGAGGCTTCAAATGCGTCTGCCTACATTCAGGGGCGGCATACACCCGCCCGAGAGTAAATATCTCACCGAAAACAAGGAAATCGAGACGCTCGTTCCGCGGGGAGAACTCGTTTATCCCATGTCGCAGCATATCGGAGCGCCTTGCGCTCCGATCGTGAAAAAGGGCGACAGGGTTCTCGCGGGGCAAAAAATAGCGGACACCGGCGCGTTTGTCTCCGCGCCGGTCATGTCATCGGTGTCGGGAACCGTGAAAGAGATCGGAAACCGCATGACCATATCGGGCGCGCTCGAAACCTGCGTCGCCGTCGAAAGCGACGGCCTGTTCGAACGCGCCGCGCCGCCGCGCCGCAAGGATTTCAGGAAACTCAAACCCGCGGAATGTATAAAGATAATACGCGAGGCAGGGCTCGTCGGCATGGGAGGCGCCACTTTCCCCACTCACGTAAAACTCTCGCCGCCTCCCGGCAAAAAAATAAAATGGATAATAGTCAACGGTGCTGAATGCGAACCGTTTCTCAACTGCGACAACAGGCTGATGATAGAACATCCCGAGCCTATCATCGGGGGGCTCGAAATCTGCCTGCATATATTTCCCGAGGCGAAGGGAATCATCGCGGTCGAAAACAACAAGCCGGAGGCCATCATGCGGATGTCGGGCGAACTCTCCAAACGCCGGGGCAAAATCGGCGTGATTCCCCACAAGGTAAAATACCCGCAGGGCGCCGAAAAAATGCTCATATACACGGTAACCGGACAGGAAATACCGCCGGGGGCGTTGCCGGCGGAAGTGGGATGTCTCGTGCTCAACGTGAGCACGCTCGCCCACATCTGGTACGCGGTTACGGACGGCGTGCCCGTGCTCGACAGGGTGATATCCGTCACGGGCGACGCCGTTGTCTCGCCCAAAAACATCATCGCGCCGCTGGGCACGTCTGTCCGGGAACTCATCGACGCGGCGGGCGGTTTTTCCCGCGAACCGGCGAGAATACTCTCCGGAGGGCCCATGATGGGCATATCCATGAGGTCGATAGACGTTCCAATAGTGAAGGGAACATCGGGCATCCTGGCGCTCTCGTCGAAATCCGCCCCGACGTTTGAGGAGTCAAATTGCGTCCGCTGCGGCAGGTGTATCGCGGCGTGCCCGATGGGCTTGTGGCCCTCGGCGCTCGACAGGGCGGCGAGGCTGAGGCAATATTCGGTCTTCGAGCAAAACGGCGGCATGAATTGCGTCGAATGCGGAAGCTGCGCATACGTCTGCCCGTCGCGGCGCTTTCTCACCCAGATCTGCAGGGACGGCAAAGCCGGAGTCGTGGCCGAGCGCAAAAAACAAAAAGAAGGGAGCGCGAAGCGATGAACACCCCTCTGGTTATATCCAGTTCCCCTCACATCCGCGCCGGCACGAGCACGCGAGAAATAATGGCGAACGTGATAGGCGCCCTTGTCCCGGCGGGTCTGGCGTCGGTATATTTCTTCGGGCAGGAGGTCGTCGCCGTAATCGCTGTCTGCGTGGCTTCCTGCGTGATATCCGAGGCCGCGTGGCAAAAACTGTCGGGCGCGAAAATCACCGTCTCCGACCTTTCCGCGGCGCTTACGGGCCTGCTTCTCGCCTATAACCTGCCCCCGACGATTCCGCTCTGGATGGGAGCGATCGGCGGAGCGTTCGCAATGATAATCGTGAAACATTTCTTCGGCGGTCTCGGACAGAACATCATGAACCCGGCTCTCGCGGCCAGGGCGATGATGCTGAGCAGCTGGCCCGTCGCCATGACGACGTGGACGCTCGACGGGGTGAGCGGGCCGACGCCCCTCGCCGTCATAAAACTCCAAGGCGCGTTGCCGTCCATCGCGGATATTTTCATCGGCCGCGTCGGCGGCTGCATAGGAGAGACGTCCTCGGCGGCGCTCTTGCTCGGGGGGGCGTATCTAATATGGAAGGGAATCATCTCCTGGAGGATACCGGCGGTCTATATAGTCACGGTCGCGGCGCTGTCGGCGCTGTTCGGGCGAGAGGGCGGGCCTGTCGCCGAAGTTTTGTCGGGCGGCCTCATTCTGGGCGCGTTTTACATGGCGACCGATTACGCGACCAGCCCGATGACGCCTCACGGACAGATCGTCTTCGCGTTCGGCTGCGGGCTGATCGCCTCGCTGATAAGGGCGTTCGGCGGTTATCCCGAGGGAGTTTCGTACTCGATACTCATAATGAACCTCGCCGTTCCGATCATCGACAGACTGACGCCGCCGCGCGTTTTCGGGGAGGCGAAACGTCATGCGGCAAAGTAGCGCGAAAAACGCCGAAAAAATAATCTCGCTGGGCGTGACGCTGTTTATTATCACAGTCGTCACCGGACTGATTTTGGGCGTCGTGCACGACATCACCCTCGAACCGATACGCGTAACGCGGGAAAACCTCAAGACAGTAGCGCTGAGGGGCGTGATGCCCGGCGCGGACGAGTTCAAGACAGCGCAAAAAGCCGAAGACGCCGACCCGATGATAAAGGACGTTCAGGAAGCGCTGTCGGGCGGAAAAACCATCGGCTACTGCGTCACCGTCACGCCGCGCGGTTACGCCGGCACAATCGAGCTGGTGGCGGGAATAACGAACAACGGGCAGCTCGCCGCCGTCAGAATTTTAAACCACTCGGAAACGCCGGGCCTGGGAGCGAAATCCGTGCTGCCGGAATTTTACGAGCAATTCAGGGACAGCGATAAAGTGACCGTCGTCAAAAACGCGCCGGAAGCGCCGGGTGAAATACAGGCCATATCGGGCGCGACCATCACGTCAAACGCCGTTGCGGGAGGCGCGAACGCCGCTTTGGAATATTGGCGCGGTCATCTTGCCGAAGGAGAATGAAGTTTGAAACAAAATTGTTTCATGCCGTTTTGTGCCTTCCATAGAAAGGAATGGTCATAATAATGAAAATGAATCCGCTTAAAGTCATCAAAAACGGCGTCATCACCGAAAATCCCATACTGGTGCAGTGCATAGGGCTCTGTCCGGCGCTCGCCACGTCGACCAGCGCGGTGAACGGCATGGGCATGGGGATCGCGGCCGCGGCGGTACTCGTCGGCTCCAACGTCGTCATCTCGGCCATACGGAAATTCGTGCCCGACGAGATACGGATACCGATATTCATCGTCCTGATAGCCGGTTTCGTCACCGTGACCCAGTTTCTCATATCGGGATTTTTCCCGGAACTCGACAAATCGCTGGGGATATTCATACCGCTGATCGTAGTGAACTGCGTCATACTCGCCCGCGCGGAGGCGTTCGCCTTTAAAAACGGCGCGCTCGACTCGCTGTTCGACGGAATCGGGACGGGACTGGGCTTCACGATAGCGCTGACGGCTCTGGGCGCGGCGCGCGAGTTGTTGGGCAACGGCACGATATTCGACATCAAACTGACGCCCGCCGGTTTCCAGCCGGGACTGCTGGCGATACTTCCTCCCGGGGGATTCATCGCCCTCGGGATTTTCATGGGAGCGTTCCGAAAATATCAGGAACGGAAGGCCGCGAGACAGGGTAAGCCGGAGCCCGTTCACGCCGCCGGCTGCGCGGGCTGCGCCATGTCCGGACAATGCGGCGCCGCCGCGAAAGGCGGCGGTAACTGATGGAACTGCTCTGGATTTTCCTCGGCTCGATATTCGTAAACAACATAATCCTGTCGCTCTTTCTCGGCAACTGCCCGTTTCTGGGCGTCTCCACGAAGAGCGGGACCGCGAAGGGAATGGGCGTCGCGGTGATATTCGTGCTGGTGCTCGCGTCGATAATGACGTGGCTCGCCTACAACTTCGTGCTGGTGCCGCTCGACCTGCGATATCTGTACACGCTCGCGTTCATACTGATAATAGCGGCGCTGGTGCAATTCGTCGAATTGGCGCTCAAGAAAATAAACCCCGCGCTTTATAAATCGCTCGGGATATTCCTGCCGCTCATCACGACCAATTGCGCAGTGCTGGGCGTCGCGGTCATCAACATGAACGAGGGATACGGACTTGCCGCTTCCGTCGTGAACGCCTTCGGGTCGTCGGCCGGATTTCTTCTCGCGATCATCCTGATGGCCGGAATCAGGGAGCGAATCGACGACAACGCCGATATCCCGAAATGTCTCAGGGGGCTGCCGATAGCTCTCGTGACCGCCGGCCTGATGTCCATTGCCTTCATGGGCTTCGCCGGCCTCATAAAGTGAGGGGGTATCGTAAATGATAACTTTCGCTGGAACCGTTTACCCGGCGATGGTGATGGGCGTATTGGGGCTCGCGTTCGGGGCGTTGCTCGCGTACGCCTCGATCAAATTTTTCGTGAAGACCGACGAGCGCGTCTCCAAAATACGCGAGATACTGCCCGGGGCAAACTGCGGCGGCTGCGGATACCCCGGATGCGACGGCTACGCCGACGGCGTTGTGACGGGAGGCGCGAAAATCAACCTATGCGCCGCCGGAGGCCCCGAGGTCTCGCGGCAAATAGCGGAGATAATGGGCGCGTCGGCGGAAGATTCGGCGCCGACGCGGGCTTATCTGAAATGCGCCGGCTCGCCCCGAATTTCTCCCCGCAACGCGTCATACGAGGGAGTGCGCGACTGCAAGTCGGCCGCGGTACTGCCGGGCGCCTCGCCCAACGCCTGCCCCTTCGGCTGTATCGGACTCGGCACTTGCGTCGATGTCTGCGTCTTCGGAGCGCTGAGCACGGTGAACGGGCTCGCCGTCGTCGACCCCGACAAATGCGTGGGATGCGGCGCTTGCGTCGCGATATGCCCGAAATCCGTCCTCGCCCTCGCGCCGAGAACATCATGCGTACAGGTGGCGTGCAATTCGAAATGGCGCGGCCCCGACGTCAAGAAAGTCTGTTCTGCGGGCTGCATAGCCTGCGGCATCTGCGCGCGCGACTGCCCCGCGAAAGCGATATCCGTCGAAAACAATCTGGCCGTGATAGGCGAAAACTGCATCAACTGCGGAACCTGCGTCTCCAAATGTCCGGTCAAGTGCGTCGCGTACATCACGGAAAGGGAGGCCTCGCGCGTATCGGCTTGAAAGTGAGCGGGAAGTCGATGTTTTACGCGGCGTTTTCGGTTTTGAGCCGGGAGGCGGGGCATGGAAATATTTGACAATATCACCAAAATCGTGAAAGACGATCTTTCCGCGACTATCGGGAAAGGCAGTCGCGTCTCCGTAGCCGCCGCGTGTTTTTCGATCTATGCTTATCAAACGTTGAAAAAGCAGCTCGACGGTATCGATGAACTGCGTTTTATCTTTACTTCCCCGGCCTTTGTGACTGAGAAAGCCCCGAAAGAAAAACGCGAGTTTTACATTCCGCGTCTCAACCGCGAACGCAGTCTTTACGGAACGGAGTTCGAAGTGAAACTCCGCAACGAGCTTTCCCAAAAAGCCATCGCGCGTGAGTGCGCGGACTGGATACGGAAAAAAGTCAAATTCATGTCTAACGTCACTGACGAAAATATGGGCGGATTCCTGAACATCATCAATACGAGCGATCAGCTAACGTATATGCCGCTGAACGGTTTTACAACCGTGGATATCGGCTGCGAGCGCGGCAATAACAGCTATAACATGGTGACACGTTTTGAAGCGCCGAACAGCGGCGAATTTGTCCGATTGTTTGACGCGATATGGCGTGATAAAAGCAAATTGCAGGACGTGACGGAAGAAGTCATTGACAGCATCACTGCCGCCTATAACGAAAACTCCGCCGACTTCCTGTATTTTTTCACGCTGTACAACATCTTCAACGAGTTTTTGGAGGATCTTTCCGATGACGTTCTGCCCAACGAAGCGACCGGGTTCAAAAACAGCAAAATCTGGAACATGCTTTACGATTTTCAACGCGACGCCGCGCTCGCGATTATCAACAAACTTGAGCGATACAACGGTTGCGTCCTTGCCGACAGCGTTGGGCTTGGCAAGACGTTCACCGCGCTCGCGGTCATTAAATATTACGAGAACCGCAACCGCGGCGTTCTCGTGTTGTGCCCCAAGAAGCTGAACGACAACTGGCGGACATTCCGGGAGAACTATTAAAAACAATCCCGTAGCCGCCGATCGTCTGCGATATGACGTGCTTTATCATACCGACCTGTCCCGCGAACACGGGACTTCGGGCAATATCGACCTCGAAAAATTGAGCTGGGGAAACTATGACTTCGTGGTCATCGACGAATCCCACAACTTCCGCAACGGCGGCGAAGTATACGGAGAGGACGAACGCGACAACCGCTACAATATCCTGATGAAAAAAGTTATCCGCGCCGGCGTGAAGACGAAAGTGCTTATGCTCTCGGCTACGCCCGTGAACAATCGTTTTACTGACCTGCGAAATCAACTTGCTCTTGCCTATGAGGGCAAACCCGCTTTGATAAACGACAAGCTCGATACCACGAAACCGATCGACGAAATATTCCGCGGCGCCCAAAAAATATTCAACCGGTGGAGCGAGAAAGCGCCCGAACAGCGGATCACCGCATCCCTGCTCAAGACGCTCGACTTCAATTTCTTCGAACTGCTGGACAGCGTGACGATAGCCCGCTCGCGCAAACACATCGAAAAATACTACAACATGGAAGAGATAGGCAAATTTCCTGAACGGCTGAAGCCCCTCTCGCTGCGTCCCGACCTGACCGATTTGGACGACGCCATAAATTACAACCAAATCTTCGAAGAACTTATCAGCCTCAATCTTGCGATATATATCCCGACGGATTTCCTGCTTCCAAGCGCGCTGGAAAAGTATGTCGATACAGGCGTCAATATCAACCGCGCCGGGCGTGAGCGCGGCATACGCCGCCTGATGAGCATAAATCTCCTGAAACGCCTCGAAAGTTCCGTCTGCGCTTTTCGCCTGACGCTCGGCCGCATTAAATCTTTGATTGAATACACTATCGTAGAAATCGACAATTTCGCCAATGGCGGCGGTTCGGTTATAGAAGCCACAGAGCTTTCCGACGACACCGAATTCGATGGCGACGACATCAACACCGACTATTTCGTCGCAGGCAGAAAACTCAAAATTGACCTCGCCGATATGGATTACATTTCCTGGCGGCGCGAACTGCGGCATGACGCTGAAACTCTCGGTTTGCTCGTGCTGATGGTCAAGGACATCACGCCCGAACATGATACGAAACTGCAAACGCTCCTGCGGCTGATCTCGGATAAGATAGAACGCCCGATCAACGATGAGAACAAAAAAATCCTGATTTTTTCGGCTTTTTCAGACACAGCCGAATATCTTTATGACGCCGTCAGCGTTTTCGTGAAGAAGAGATTCAGTATCGACACCGCGATGGTGACGGGCTCTGTAGAGGGCAAGACAACCATTCCAAAGTTCCGCGCGACGCTCAACAATGTTTTGACCTGTTTCTCTCCCAGATCGAAGGACAAAGAGCTTCTTATGCCGAATTACAACGAGGAGATTGATATTCTCATCGGCACGGATTGCATCTCCGAAGGACAAAACCTGCAGGATTGCGACTACTGCGTGAACTACGACATCCACTGGAATCCCGTGCGCATCATTCAAAGGTTCGGGCGAATCGACCGCATCGGCAGCAAAAACGCGGTCATTCAGCTCGTGAATTTCTGGCCCAACGTCACACTCGACGAATATATCAACTTGAAAAACCGAGTGGAAACGCGCATGAAAATTTCGGTCATGACCGCCACCGGCGACGATGACCTCATCAACGCCGAGGAAAAAGGCGACCTCGAATACCGCAAAGCCCAGCTCGAACGTCTGCAAAACGAGATTGTGGACATAGAAGAGATGCAGAGCGGCGTTTCCATCATGGATTTGGGGCTGAACGAATTCCGGCTCGACCTGCTCGGCTATATCAAAGCTCACGGAAATTTGGACAAGACCCCGTTTGGGCTTCACGCGGTCGTTTCCTCCTCCGGAGATTTCCCGCCCGGCGTCGTTTTCGTATTGAAAAATATAAACGGCGGGGTAAATATCGACAATCGCAACCGATTACACCCGTTTTATATGGTATACATTTCAACCGACAACGAAGTCGTCTGTGACCACCTTTCGCCCAAAGAAATGCTCGACGCGCTGCGTTTGCTGTGTAAGGGCAAAACCGCCCCTATTGTCGAACTGTGTAAAGCGTTCAACGCGGAAATAAAAGACGGCAAAGATATGCGGAAGTATTCGGCGCTGCTTGGCGGGGCTATCAACTCAATCATAGACGTGAAAACAAAGAGCGAGATCGACGGTTTCCTGTCCGGCGAAACGGTCAGTTTTTTGTCGAACAAAATCAGCGGCCTGGATGATTTCGAGCTGATTTGTTTTTTCGTCGTAAGGTGACGCGATGCTCGGGTTGCCCAAAAACACAGAAATGAACCACCCTCTGCCGAAGAAAGCCATTTTCGACAAATTCAAGCCCAACGCGGCCGACAGGCAAAGGTTCGACGCGGAAATCCGGCGTCTTTCCGTTATCTACGAGGTGTCCGCCGTGACGACGAACATCGCGGCGGGTGAAAACGCAGCGGCGTTTTATGTGGTGCTTGTTACTCTGCGGAGCGCTGAGTGTGATAAGAAGAATCTTGCCATGCTGTCGAAGTTGATAGAGCAAAATATGCTTTTTGTCCTCGAACACGACGGCAAAGCGCGGCTCGCGGCATATCGCGCGGGCAGGGTAATCCAGTCGGGCTGGAAGCTGCTGGACGAATGGACGATCAATCTGATAGGATTGAATCTCGACAGCGTATGGGATAACATCATCGTGCAAATCGGCGGCATAACGATTGCAGAGGGGAACACGCTTGACGAACAGATTGTGGCAGACGAGGAATGCAAGAAACTGCTCAGGCGCGTTGAACAGCTTGAAAAACAAGCCCGGACAGAAAAACAGCCGCGGCGGAAGTGGGAGTTGGCGGAGGCATCAGCAAAATTAAGAAAAAAATTAGAGAAATAACCATGAAGAGCCTGAAAAGGTTTTCCGATGATGTTATTAAAGAATTATTGTAGCTATTCAGAGGAAATTCAGGGATTTATTTCCGGAGGGTTCAGTCGATGAAACTAAAAAAAATATCTCTTGTAAACTGGAAAAACTTTCAGTCTGTCAGCGCCGAAATACAAGACCGATTGTTCATTGTGGGCGCGAACGCTTCCGGAAAGTCCAATTTTCTGGACGCGATTCGTTTCATGCGCGATATCGTGAAACATGGCGGCGGGTTACAGTACGCCGTGTCTTCGCGCGGAGGTCTTTCAAAAATACGTTGTCTTTCGGCGCGCGAGGATCCGAACGTGCAGATCTATATGGTATTTGAGGATGACGAGAACACGCAATGGGGATATTCCTTATCTATCGGGCAAGAACAAAGAGGGAAAAGAAATGCGATTATAAAGCAAGAATGCATAAAGCGAGATGGCGTCGAAATTCTTTCACGCCCGAACAAAAACGATACAGAGGACGAAGACATGCTCACTCAGACACATCTCGAACAAATTACGACGAACAAAGAATTCAGAGACATCATTCGTTTTCTGGAGCCCATCAAATATACGCACCTTGTCCCTCAGTTGTTGAAGTTTCCGGATGCGTTCTCAGGGCCGGATTTACCAGAAGATCCATTCGGCAAGGGTTTTCTGAAGACTATCGCCAAAACTCCTCTTAAAACGCGGGACAGCCGTCTCCAAAAAATCCAGGGCATATTGCAAACAGCGGTTCCTCAATTGAATAACTTGACTTACGTAGAGGACATTGGACAACCTCATCTCGAAGTGACTTATAAGCATTGGCGTCCTCACGGCGCCAAGCAGTCGGAAAACCAATTATCGGATGGAACGCTGCGGCTTATCGGATTGTTGTGGTCATTGCTTGATGGACAGGGACTTCTTTTGCTGGAAGAACCGGAATTGTCGTTGCACACGGCGATTGTCGAGAAATTGCCTGAAATGTTGTATTCTATAACGCGCGCTAAAAAACGCCAAATCATCATGACTACGCACAGTTCCGAATTATTGTCGGACAAGAGTATTTCCCTATCTCAAATTTTGTTGTTGAAAACAGGCGCCGAAGGAACGACCGCATATCTGGCAAGTGAAAGAGAGGAAATCAAAGCCATGCTTGCCAGTGGGATGACCCCCGCTGAAATGGTCATTCCGTTTACTCAGCCCGACGAGAAACAAAGGCTGCTCTTCGAATGATTGACGTAACCTGTGTTTATGAAGACGATCCTACATATCATGTAATGCTGAAAATGTTAGGCCATTTTCCGGACAACCTTTGCGTGTCCCGCGGAATCCATTGTCATGGTTTCGGCAAAATAAAAAAGAACATCGCGGGGTACAACAGTGCCGCTATGTTCAGCTATTTTTTTGTGATAACTGATCTTGACAGGCATGAATGCGCTCCGTCGTTGATCCGAGAATGGTTGCCGGCGAAGCGAAATCTCAAGCTCATATTCAGAGTGGCAGTCCGCGAAGTAGAGTCGTGGCTGCTTGCCGATAGGGAGAATTTTGCGCGTTTCTTTGCGGTCAACCCTGCCCTGGTTCCCTTCCCGCCCGACGAAATCAACGATCCTAAGCAAGTTGTTTTCGCCATCGCGAAAAGATCGCGTAAACGGAATATACGGGAGGGAATTCCTCCTACAGACGAATATGTTTCTATTGGGCCGGGATATAATATTGAATTCCGAGATTTTATAAAAAATTATTGGAGTTTGGGCGACGCGCGTAAAAATTCACCGAGCTTAGATAAAGCGCTGAAATCACTGGAAAAATTGCCTGACTAGGCTGAATGTGTTTTCAGTATAGGAAAAAAGGAGAAAGAATGTCATGAACAAACTCTACCTCCACACCCCCAACCTCGCCGACCGCAACTTCGCCGCACTCGCCGCGTTGTTCCCCAACGCCGTCACGGAGACCATCGACAAAAACGGCGATGTCGTCCGCGCGATCGACGCCGATGTTCTCGCGCAGGAAATAAATTCGCACGTCGTAAAAGGCAAGGAGGAACGTTACCAGTTCATCTGGCCGGACAAGAAGAAATCCGTCCTGCTGGCGAACGCGCCGATTGCGGCGACGCTGCGCCCGTGCCGCGAGGAAAGCGTGGATTTTGATAATACTGAAAACCTATACATTGAAGGGGACAATCTCGACGTATTGAAACTACTGCGAGAAACGTACCTGAACCGCGTCAAGATGATTTACATCGATCCGCCGTACAACACAGGAAATGATTTTATGTTCAATGACGATTTCGCGGAGGATGCTGACGAATTTTACGCCCGTGATTATCAATACGACGGCGACGGCAATCGCATGGTGCGGAATCTGGACAGCAACGGACGGTTTCATACGGATTGGTTGAATATGATTTATCCTCGGCTGCGACTGGCGAGGGATTTGCTGACGGATGACGGAGTTATTTTTATCAGTATTGATGATAATGAAGTTCAAAATTTACGCAAAGTTTGTGATGAGTTATTCGGGGCAGATGCCTTTGTTACTGAGTTTGCTTGGGAAAAAAAGAAAAAACCATCCTTTCTGCATAAGAATATTGGCAAAATGAATGATTATATTCTTTAGTTATGTCAAAAATTCATTTAAATCTAAACCTTTTTCTGTTGAAACAACTACCGAGGGCAAAAAATATCCTTTCAACAATGCTGGTAATGGTTTAAGCGTCCTTGCCTTTCCCGCAAGGTACGTAGAATTCAATATGCCGGATTGCACCATTAAACCACAGGATATGTCGGAGGGACCTATTATTACAACATTATTAGATCAGGTTCGGATTGTCAAGGGACAAAATGTTGATGGTTTTCGTTTGGAGGGTGAGTGGAGATATTCACAAGAAAAGCTTAATGAAATCATTACTAATCGTGAGCGGATTGTTATCAGTAAGATTCCATTCAGACCCAATCATATAAAATCAGGCGGGGAAATAAAAAAAATGAAGAATGTGCTTAGTCCTGCACACTATCAGATGGAAACAAATGAAGATGCTACAAGACAACTCACAGAACTTTTTGGAGTAGATATTTTTGACAATCCAAAGCCTGTTAAACTTATAAATTATCTTATACGTGCTGTAACTTATGACATTCAAAACTCCATCATCCTCGACTTCTTCTCCGGTTCCGCCACAACCGCCCACGCCGTCATGCAGCTCAACGCCGAGGACGGCGGCAAGCGCAAATTCATCATGGTACAGCTTCCCGAAGTCACGGATGAGAACAGTGAGGCATTCAAAGCCGGTTATAAGAACATCTGCGAGATCGGCAAGGAACGTATCCGCCGCGCCGGGGCGAAGATAAAATCTGACAGCCCTTTGACCACACAAGACCTCGACACCGGTTTTCGTGTCCTCAAGCTCGACAGCACAAACATGAGGGACGTGTACTACACGCCGCAGGGATATACGCAGCTTGATCTCGATGGCCTTATCGACAACATCAAGCCCGACCGAACGCCGGAGGATTTGCTGTTTCAGGTCATGCTCGACCTCGGCATTCCGCTTTCAGCTAAAATTGAGCGCGACGGAAGCGTGTTTCGCGTCAACGGCGACTACCTGATCGCCTGTTTCGAGAAGGCTGACGACGCGCTTGTGACGGCGATAGCGCAGGCAAAGCCGTATTACGCCGTTTTTCGCGACAGCGGCTTCGCTTCCGACAGCACGCTCGTGAACTTCGAGCAGATTTTCACGACGTACAGCCCGAACACGATAAGGAGGGTGCTGTAATGGATGAGAAGGAACTGAGCAAGCCGGAGATTCAGCAGACACCGTCTGCTAAATCTGAAATTCGCCAATCAATGATTAGCGAATCTGAAAACCAAAAACACGACGCGGTGTGTAGCGAATTCAGCGGCGGGAATTTGGCAACGCCGGAATTCTTTAACGGTATTGCGAAAGTCGTTGAACAGGCGCGGGCGCATATCGAGCGTTCCGTGAACGTGGCTATGTGCGTAACGTATTACGAGGTCGGGCGGCTGATTGTCGAGCAGGAACAGTCCGGCGCAAGCCGTGCGGCTTATGGCAAGAAACTGCTTGATGAATTGTCAGCGTACCTCACCGAGCGTTGCGGAAAAGGCTGGTCGGTCGGCAACCTCAAAAACGCAAGGCAGTTTTATCAGGTTTATTCGCCTTCAATTCGCCAATCACTGATTAGCGAATCTGAAAAATGGCAGACATTACCTGCCCAATTCGCGTTAAGCTGGACGCATTATCTAATTCTGATGAGAATCAAGGATGCCGATGCCCGCCGCTTTTATGAAATCGAGGCGGCAAGCCGGCAATGGACGGTCAGGCAGTTGAAACGGCAAATCGGTAGCAGTTTGTATGAGCGACTTGCTTTGTCGCGGGACAAGGACGAGGTTATGCGCCTTGCGTTAGAGGGACAGACGATGGAAAAGCCCCGCGATATGCTGAAAAGTCCGTTGGTGCTTGAGTTCCTCGATTTGGAGCAGAACCAGGCGTATTCCGAGTCCGACTTGGAGTCGGCTATTATCGCTAACTTGCAGACGTTCTTGCTTGAACTGGGAAAAGGCTTTCTGTTCGAGGCGCGTCAAAAGAGGTTTGCCTTTGACGAGAAGTCTTTCTTTGTCGATTTGGTGTTCTATAATCGGCTTTTACAGTGCTATGTCCTAATAGACCTGAAAACAGGTGAACTCCACCATCAGGACTTGGGGCAAATGCAAATGTATGTTCACTATTTTGACCGCTATGTTAAAAAGGACTTTGAGAAACCGTCAGTCGGCATACTGCTCTGCCAAGAGAAGAACGACAACATCGTCGAATTGACACTGCCGGAGAGTAGCAATGTCTACGCCTCCGAATACAGCCTGTATCTGCCCGAGAAGGCGTTATTGCAACGCAAGCTGGCCGAGTGGATCCGCGAGTTCGAAGAAACGCACGGAAGCGACGCCGAATGAAATTCCAGTTTAAGATACAGCCGTTTCAGACGGAAGCCGCCGAGGCGGTGGCGCGCGTGTTCAATGGACAGCCCAAACAGGAGGGCGTGACTTACCGCCGTGATTTAGGACAGATGATAGACCGAAGAACAGGGCAATATGAAATTCAATTCGACGATGACCCAGGTTATCGTAACGCTGCCGTGGAACTGTCCGACGAACAGATTCTCAAAAATATCCGCGGACTGCAAGCGGAGCACAACATCAAACTCTCGCCGTCGCTTGTCAAAGAACTTGGCGCGGCATCGCTGGATGTCGAAATGGAAACCGGCACTGGCAAGACCTACGTCTACATCAAGACGATGTTCGAGCTTCACAAACGCTTCGGATGGAGTAAATTTATCGTCGTCGTGCCGTCCATAGCGATCCGCGAAGGAGTGAAGAAGTCGTTCGAGATGACGCGGGAACACTTTATGGAATTGTACGGCATAAAGGCGCGGTTCTTCGTGTACAATTCCTCGAACTTGCACCAGTTGGACGAGTTTTCCAGCGGAACCGGCATCAACGTGATGATTATAAACACGCAGGCCTTCAACACGACGCTCAACGAAAGCAAAAATGTCGAGGGACGAAGCGGCAACGAGGCGGCGCGTATCATTTACACAAAACGCGACGAATTCGGATCGCGCAGACCTATAGACGTAATCAAGGCGAACCGCCCGATCATCATACTGGATGAGCCTCAAAAAATGGGCGGCGCGGCGACGCAAAACGCGCTGAAAAACAACTTCAACCCGCTGTTTTCGTTGAATTACTCCGCGACGCACAAGACATCGCATAACCTTGTCTATGTTCTCGACGCGCTCGACGCGTTTAAGAAAAAGCTCGTCAAAAAGATCGAGGTAAAAGGTTTCGATATAAAGAACCTGCGCGGCACGGACAGGTATCTGTATCTGGAAGAAATAATTGTGGACCGCAAAAAGCCGCCACGCGCCCGCATGGAGTTCGAGGTAAAATATCAGTATGGCATAAAGCGCGAGGTTCATATCCTCGGCGCGAACGACAGCCTGTACGCCGCGTCCAATGGACTGGAGGAATACAAAGACATCGTGATTGCCGAAGTTGTGCCGGAACAAAAAGGTGTGACGAAGCGCGGCTATGTGGTATTCAGCGATGGCGAATCACTGCTCGCGGGATTGGCCAGCGGCGACGTCAACGAGGACGACATCAGACGCGTCCAGATACGCGAAACGATACGCTCCCACTTCGACAAAGAGGAAGCGCTGTTCAAGCAAGGAATAAAGTGCCTGTCGCTTTTCTTCATCGACGAAGTGGCGAAATACCGCGCCTACGCTGAGGATGGCGAGGAATTGTCGGGCGAGTATGGCAAAATTTTCGAGCGGGAATATACCGCTGAGCTTAACGAGCGGAAGACGCTGTTTCCCGACGAATATCAGGAGTATTTGAGGAAGATCGATGTAAACGCCACACATCGCGGGTATTTCTCCATAGACAAGCAAGGTCGGGCCATGAACAGCGCGGTCAAACGCGGCAGCGAATTTTCGGACGACATTTCCGCCTATGACCTGATTTTGAAGAACAAAGAACGGCTGTTGTCGTTCGAGGAGCCGACGCGGTTCATTTTCTCGCATTCCGCGCTCCGAGAGGGCTGGGACAACCCGAACGTATTCCAGATATGCGCGCTGAAACACTCCGACAACGCGACGGCAAAACGCCAAGAGGTCGGGCGCGGCCTTCGCCTGTGCGTCAATCAGTCCGGCGACAGGCAGGACATTGACGTTTGCGGGGGAACACTCGTGCATGATGTCAACAAATTGACCGTTGTCGCCGGCGAGAGTTACGCCGGTTTTGTGGCCGACCTGCAAAGCAAAATCCGCGACGACCTGTATGAACGCCCGACAAAGGCGAGCGTTGAATATTTCACGGATAAGCGCGTCCGTCTGAACGGCGAAATCCATACATTGACTGTCCAACAGGCGACGGCGGTTTACAACTACCTTGTCAGAAACGACTACGTCGACGACAACGGGGCGATAACTTCCGAATACCGCAACGCGGTTGAAAATGGGCTGCTCGCGCCGCTGAAAAACGATCTCGCGCCATTGGCTGACGGAATACATGCTTTGGTGCGGGCAATCTTTGACCCAAGCGTCCTGCAAGACATGATCGAGGACGGACACGATACGAAACTCAAAAGCAACCCGCTCAACGAGAACTTTTACAAGCAGGAGTTTCAGGACTTGTGGAAGGCGATCAACAGACGCTACGCCTATACGGTCGAATTCGACAGTCATGAACTGATCGAGAAATCCGCCGACGCGCTGAACGCGAATTTGCGCGTCGCTGAACTGATGTATACCACAACGACGGGCGCGCAAAAGGACGGTATGGACCTGGGCGTCACGGAAACGAAAACCCGGAAGCTCAAACACTCGCAGGGCAGTTCAGTAGCCTATGACCTCATTGGCAAAATCGCGGAGGGCACGGCGCTGAGCCGGCGTACAGCCGCCGCTGTCCTCAAAAAACTGAACCGGGAAAAACTGTATTTGTTCCAATTGAACCCCGAAGAGTTCATACAGCGGGTGATCGAGGAAATCAACAGGCAAAAGGCGGCTGTGATCGTGGAGCATATTTCCTATCAACCGAGCGCGGATGAGCCGTACTCGCAGGACATATTCAACGTGAGCAAATCGTCGCCGGAGTACGCGAAAGCGTTTCGCGCGAAGAAGGCGATACAGGATTTCGTTTTTACCGACGGCATCGCGGAAAACAGCGTCGAACGCCGCTTCGCGGAGGATATAGACACCGCCGAAGAAGTGGCGGTCTACGCGAAATTGCCGCGCGGCCCAAAAGGGTTTTATATCCCGACGCCTGTGGGAAACTACAGCCCTGATTGGGCTATCGCGTTCAAACGGGGAACCGTGAAACATATTTTCTTCATCGCCGAAACGAAAGGCACGATGGACAGCCTGAACCTGCGCCCCATCGAGCAGGCGAAGATACGCTGCGCGAAGAAACTGTTCAACGAGATTTCCACCGCGGGAGTGAAGTACCACGACGTGGACAGCTATCAGACTCTGCTGGAAATCATGCGGACGCTGTAAAATGTTCTTAAAACCGTTGTACCGCAATGATTTATACTCGACAGCGATAACATTATTACATCGTTATAACTATTTGCGCGGCTTGCTGCTATGGTTTATGGCTTTCAGCGCGCCGCGCGGATTTCTGTCGGGACTCGTTGAATCATGATGGAACTTTTCGAGATTTCTGAGGAAAAAACGCTTTTCGAGACTCCGCTTGCCGAGCGTATGCGCCCTGCGAGCCTGGATGAGTACGCCGGGCAGGAGCACATACTAGGCCCCGGGAAACCACTGCGCGCGCTGATCGAACAGGGGCGAATCCCCAGTTGTATTCTTTACGGCAATCCCGGAGTGGGCAAGACCACGCTTGTCAGGCTGATGGCGCATACCGCCGCCCGCCGGATGTTCGAGATAAACGCGGTGAGCGCGAATGTCTCGCAGATACGCGACATCACCGACGAGGCCGCCGCGTCGAAAAAAGCCTCCGGCAGAACCGCGATCGCGTTCGTGGACGAGATTTATCACCTCAACAGCAGGCAGCAAAACGTCCTGCTGCCCGCCGTTGAGCGCGGCGATGTCATTCTCGTCGGAACCACGTCCGAAAACCCATGGTTCGAGATAAACAAGACCCTCCTGTCGAGGATGATAGTTTACACATTGAATCCGCTCGGCGCACTCGACGTCGAGCGCCTCCTGGCCCGCGCGCTGTCCGACGAAACGCGCGGACTGGGACGACTCGGCATGGAGTGCGAGGACGGAGCGCTCGCGTACATAGCCTCGCTGTGCGGGGGCGACGCGAGGCAGGCGCTGACGAGGCTCGAAACCGCCGCGACCGGCGTGGCTATGGGCGGAGGCAGCCGTTTGACGCGGGAGGCGATAGACAGGGCGACGGGGCGCGGAACCCTGAGATACGACAGGGCGAGCGCGGACCATTATTCCGTGATATCCGCGCTGATAAAAAGCGTCCGGGGTTCAGACCCCGACGCCGCGTTGTACTGGATGGCGCGGATGCTGGCCTCCGGCGACGACGTGAAATTCATATGCAGGCGCTTATGCATTCTCGCCTCGGAGGACATCGGGCTGGCCGACACGATGGCGCTGGTTGTGGCCGAGAGCGCGGCCGCCGCGTGCGACCGCGTTGGCCTGCCCGAGGCGAAACTCATTTTGGGCGAAGCGGTCATCTATCTCGCGGCCGCTCCCAAGAGCAACAGCGCGTACAAGGCGATAAGCGCGGCGGAGAACGCCGTGCTGTCTGGCAACATGATGGAAGTCCCGTCGCACCTGCGAAACGACGGCGAAGGATACGTCTACCCTCACGACGACCCGAGGCACTGGGTTCCGCAGAGCTATCTTCCGGAGCCGTCGCGTTTTTATTTCCCAGGCAAAATCGGCGCGGAAGTAAAACTCGCCGAACGGCTCAAGCGCTTCTGGAAACGTTTCTCAGAGGAATCGTAAATCAAAACCAAAACCTCGAGGCTCCGCCCCGAACCCCGCAAGGGGCGAGCCCCTTGACCCCGATATTGAGAGGGTGCAGGGAGCTTGCTCCCTGCCGGGTGCGGGCAGCGCCCGCGGTTTTTTGAACGGCGCGGCGCGATTGACGATCGGAAATCAAACAATTATCATAAACGGCGTGCATGTTTGTTTTTGACCGAGGGAGGGGAAATTTTTGCATTCGAACGCTCCGCGAGTTCCGCGGCATATTTTCAGGGAGTACGACATAAGGGGCCTCGCCGAAAGGGAGCTTTCCGACGAAATCGCGGGCGCGATCGGAGCGGCGTATGGGACCTACCTCTCGGGCAAGGGCATTTATTCGGCTGTGGCCGGAGGCGACGCCAGATTATCCACGCCACGGATAAAATCCGCCGTCGTCGACGGACTTACGTCCGTCGGGATTTCCGTCACCGATATCGGACTTTCGGCGACGCCGGCGTTTTACTGGAGCCTTTACCATTTCGACGTCTCAGGGGGCGTGATGGTGACAGGCAGCCACAATCCGCCAGAGTTCAACGGACTCAAGCTCGCCCGCGGAAAATCCACGATATGGGGCGGCGACATCGTAGAAATATACAAGATAATATCGGAAGGGCGATCGGAAAAACCGGGGACGAGAGGCGCCGTCCGCAATGCCGACATTACCGAGGCGTACATCGAGACGCTCGTCTCCAAGATTCGCCTGGGCCCGCGAAAATTGAAGCTGGTTCTCGACTCGGGCAACGGGACGGGCGGCATATACGCGCCCGCGTTCCTGCGGGCCGTAGGCGCGGACGTGGAGGAGATGTTCAGCGAGCCCGACGGGCGTTTTCCGAACCACCATCCCGATCCCACAAAGCGCGAATATCTTTTGCCGCTCATGAACACCGTAAAACGCTCGCGCGCGGACGCGGGCATCGGCTTCGACGGCGATTCCGACCGCATAGGCGTCGTGGACGACGAGGGAAATATGATTTTCGGCGACCAGCTCATGGCCATATACTGGCGCGAGATACTGCGAAAACACCCCGGGGCTCTCGCTATCACCGAAATAAAAAGTTCAGCGATGCTGCCGGAGGAGATCGCGCGTCTCGGAGGCAAACCCATGTGGTGGAAATCGGGCCACTCGCTGGTGAAGGCCATGATGCGCGAGGAAAACGCGCTGTTCGCGGGCGAAGTCTCCGGACACATGTTCTTCGCCGACGAATACTACGGCTACGACGACGCTTTTTACGCCGCCGGACGCCTCGCGCGCATACTGTCGAACACCGAAAAAAAATTATCGGAACTCGTTGCCGAGCTGCCGCGCTATCACTCCACCGCCGAGACGCGATTCCCCTGTCCCGACGAGACGAAATTCGGCGTGGTCGAACGCGTCAAGGAACGCGCACTGAAAGAGGCCGATACCATCACGGTCGACGGCGTTCGGATAATTTATCCCGACGGATGGAGCCTGCTCAGGGTATCGAACACACAGCCGACACTGGTGTCACGGTGCGAGGGAAAAACCGAAGAAGCCCTGCAACGGATATCTGACGACATGAAACGCCGCGTGAGAGAGGCTGGCGGCCCCGATTTCGAGTGGGAATACTGATGACGGCGTCGTGTCGCGGACGTTTTAAAAAAATCGGGAGGCAGACGCATGGAACTTAAATTTGAACCGACCAAAAATCCAAAACACATACCGACGCCGGAAGAATTGGCACGCTCGCGTTTCGGCACGGTGTTCACAGACCACATGCTGATAATCGACTATGACAGGGGCAAAGGCTGGCATGACGCCCGCGTTGTCCCTTACGGTCCGCTCTCGTTCGAGCCGGCCGCGTGTTGTTTCCACTACGGGCAGCTCGTCTTCGAGGGGCTGAAGGCGTATAAGACGAAGGACGGACGCGTCGTGATGTTCCGTCCCGAACAGAACATGCGCAGGATGAACGATAGTTGCGAGCGCATGTGTATCGCCAAAATCGACGAGAGTGAATTTCTCGAAGCGATAGCCGGGCTGGTGAAGACCGATTCGGCGTGGATACCGTCCGAACCCGGAACGTCGCTCTACGTGCGCCCGTTCATAGTGGCGAACGAAGCCTTTCTCGGCGTGCGTTCGTCAAATTCGTTCATCTTCATGACGATACTGTCGCCCGTCGGTCCCTACTTCACCGGCGGTCTGTCCCCGATTCGGATACGCGTGGAGGACAAATACGTCCGCGCGGTGCCCGGCGGCACGGGTTTCGCCAAGTGCGCCGGCAACTACGCCGCGTCGCTGAAATCCCAGGAGGAAGCCGACGCGGCCGGTTACTCGCAGGTGCTCTGGCTTGACGGCGTGGAGCGCAAGTACATCGAGGAAGTCGGCGGAATGAACATAGCTTTTGTCATCGACGGCGAGGCGGTGACGCCGGAACTCAACGGCAGCATTCTTCCCGGCGTCATCAGAAAATCGGTGATCGAGCTGGTCAAGAGCTGGGGCAAACCGATGATCGAGCGCAAGATATCCATCGGGGAACTCGCCGATTTCCACAAGGCGGGCCGCGTATCCGAGGCGATGGCGATAGGCACCGCGGCCGTGATATGCCCGGTCGGCGAACTCAAATGGGGCGATAACGCGATGAAATTCAACGACGGCAAAATCGGTCCCGTTGCCCAGAGACTGTACGACGAAATCACAGCCATTCAGACCTGCGACGCCCCCGACAAATTCGGCTGGGTGTACGAGGTGAAATAGACGGCCGCGCCGTGAGACGAACCGGGCCGGTTGCAGCCGGTGTAAACACGCTCTAATAGCACCCCTTGAATCTCTTGTGCTGGGCGAGCCACTGATCGGGGGCCTCTCTCACCATTCGCTCGATCTCCCGGTTCACGGCGGCGGTTATTCCGTAAATTGTACTGCCGCGGTCGCCCGTGTCACCCCACTTTATCGGTTCGCCGACGCGCATTGTGTGTTTGAACGGGCGTATGCGCCTTATATAAACGGGTATTATGGGTTTTTTCGTCAGGTACGCGAAAACCGCCGGCCCCTGCGGAGTTGACGTTTCAAGACCGAAAAAAGGGACGGCGATTCCGGCTGGGCCTCCGTGCTGATCCGGCATTATCGCGAGAAACGCGTTTTTTTTCAGCACGGCCAGCGCGCGCGTCATCGGGCCTGTGTGTGAGAGAAATTTCCATCCCGCGCGGGCGCGCATCTCGGCTATGACGCCGCGCTCCCCTCCGTCGTCCGATTCGCGCACTATGGCGGTGACGTCGTGCCCGCCCTGCGCCAGACGCGAGCAGCACAACTCCCAGTTGCCCACGTGGGCCGCAAGCAATATGCCGCCCTTCGAGCCGTCGAGCGCGGATTCGTTTTCGAAATCGACCCAGTCCAGGACGAGACGCGGGTCGCGTTGCAGCGCGGCGAACTCTATTCCCATCCAGACGAGATGGTCGTATGTCTTACATAAAATCGCCACGCGCTCGCGCGGCGTTTTTTCGGGCAACGCTATTTCGAGGTTGCGCGCCGCCGTTCGCTTCCTTATCGGAACCAGCCTGAAGAACCCCCTGAAGAACAGGGCGAGGCACGCGGCCACGGCGCCGGGCCGCACTATCCTCATCAGGAACCTGATCGCCGACGCCTTGAAACTCATTCCTTCACCTGTTGAACCGCAGCAGCCTGAAGTCTTTCTTGCCGATCCTCGTTTGGACGTATCCGCCATCCAGCAGGTCGTCCGAATCCAGGACGCGCGACTCGTCCGTCACGCGTTCGCCGTTGAGGTAGATTCCGCCCTCGCGTATTTTTCGCCTCGCCTCGCCCTTGCTGGACACGCCGCCCGATGCCAGCAGGCAGTCGACGAGCGGCAGCGGCAGCGGGGACGCGATGTCCGCCGTGGGTATCTCGGCGGCGAGCGTGTCCAGCAGCGACGCGTCCGACGAACGCGCGTCGCGTTCACCGAAAAGCGCCGCGCTCGCGCCGCGAACTTTCGCGGCCGTCTCGCTTCCGTGAACGCGCTCCGTCATCTCCCACGCCAGGAGTTTTTGGGCTTCGCGGCGCTCGGGGTGTTCCTCGTGACGCTTCATGATGTCGTCTATGGATTCGAGGCTCCCGAACGAATACGTCCTGTGCAGCCGGGCTATGTCGCGGTCGTCGGTGTTTGTCCAGAACTGATAGAACTTGTAGGGGCTGGTCTTGACGGGGTCGAGGTACACCGCGCCATCCTCGGATTTGCCGAATTTCGCGCCGGACGCGGTGAGCAACAACGGGAACGTCAGACCGTACGCCTGCCCGCCGCCGCGTTTTCTGATGAGGTCTATTCCACCCGTTATATTGCCCTGCTGGTCGTTGCCGCCCATCTGAAGCGCGCAGCCGAACTCGCGGTAGAGATGGTCGAAGTCGTAAGCCTGCAGGAGTATGTATGACAGCTCCGTGTACGTGATGCCCTTTTCGGGGTCGTTGACGCGGTTGCGCACGTATTCGCGGTTGACCAGGGCGTTTACTGAAAAAAATTTTCCCGTGTCACGCAGGAATTCGATGAAACCGAGCCTCGACAGCCAGTCGTGGTTGTTCGGCATGATGGCTGACGCGCCGCCGCGGTCGAAGTCGAGAAATTTCGCGAGCTGTTTTTTGATGCGCTCGGCGTTGTGCGCGACCATATCCGCCGACAGCAATCGACGCTCTTTCGTCTTGCCGGAAGGATCGCCGATCAGTCCTGTGCCGCCCCCCGCCAGCGCTATCGGGCGGTGTCCCAGTTTTTGCAGCCAGGCGAGCCCCATGATGGGGATCATATTGCCGACGTGAAGGCTGTCGGCGCTAGGGTCGAACCCGACGTAACCCGTGACCGTCTCCCGCTCCATCTTTCGGCCCAATCCGATTGCGTCGCTGCACCACTCGACGAAGCCGCGCCGGGACATTATCTCGCAGAAGTTCTGGGGCATTTCGTCACATCTCCTTTTTCACGGACATTGGAACAGTCACCTCTTGACGATTCAGATTCCCGATATTCTGCATCAATCGCGGGAAAAACGTTAAAAACGGCGTCAGGGCAGCAATCCCCTTACGCGGGTGCCCTTGCCGCGGCGCGAAATTATCTCGAGCGCGCCCCCCACGAGGGCCATCCTCTCCTCCATGTTGGACAGGCCCCTGTGCCCTTCCGCGCGCAGTCCAGCGGTGTCGCCTTCCTTTATGTCGAATCCGCGCCCGTCGTCCTGTACGGTGAGTTCTGTGCCTCCCGTCCCTTCGCGCTTCAAATCCACCCGGATGTTCTTCGCCTCCCCGTGCCGCACCGAGTTGGTGACGGCTTCCTGCACCACGCGGAAGAACGCCAGCGTGGCGGCGTCAGGCAGTTCGATGTTCTCGTCGAGATCGAGGTAAATTTTCACCCCGTATTGCAGGGACTGGCGTTCGGTGAGTTCCGTCAACGCCTGCGAGAGGCCCAGCTCCAGCCACGGCGGATTGAGAAAATTGCACATGGCGCGCATTTCCTTTACCGTCGTGAAGGCTATTTTTTCGGCGAGATCGAGTTCCCTCTTGGTGTCCTCTTCCGTGTTGTCCGCGCTTCTCGCCAGACGGAGACGCTGTATGAGCGCCGTCACGTCCTGGAGCGGACCGTCGTGGATATCGCGCGATATCTTGGTACGCTCTTCCTCCAGAACATTCACCAGGTCGTTGATGTACATTCTGTCAGCTTTCACGGTGTGGCACGCGTCTCGCGACGCGCGCGCCAGCGTGCCGCGCATACTGAGTATCCGCGAATCGGCTCCGGGCAACCGGATTTCCAGCGTCTCCGAGCCCCATTTGAGCGCCGAAACCGCCTGTTCCAGAAGGGTTATCGGATGTATCACGCTGTGAAAAAGATTCCATATCGCCGCCGCGCCGCAAACAGCGGCAAACACGATGAGGATGGGCCACAAAAAAGCCGGGAGCGCGGTCATGTTTTTCCGCGAATTCACGAGGTCCGCCGCGAGCGCCAAAATGACGAGCGACAGCGGCAAAACCGACAAAACAATATAAAACAGCCGGTTTTTATCCTTCAACCGCCGGTCTCCTTTACGGTATCAGTCGAGAAGTTCTTCCAGCATCACGACTCCGAATTTCAGGGCGAGCAGCATGGACTCGGTTTTGTTTCTCGCGCCCAGTTTATCGTAAATGGACGCCAAGTGAGTCTGAACCGTCCGTTCGCTGATGAACAGCTTCGACGCTATCTCCTTGCCGGACTGCCCTTTGGCGGCGAGCAACAGCACCTCGCGCTCGCGCGCGGATATGGGTTCCGGTGACATATTTTCGCCCTCCTCGACCGTGTTCGCGACCTCGCTGTCGAGATACAGACCGCCTCGCGCCACTATGCGAATGGCCCTCGACAGCGTGTCGGCCGGCGACGATTTGAGGACGTACCCGCGCGCCCCGGCCCGAAGCGACGACAGCACGTACTGCTGCGCGTCGTAACTCGTGAGAATGAGAGCCGTCACCGGCAATCCCTCTTCTTTGATCTTGCGGGTGATGGTCACTCCGTCCATGCCGGGCATCCTGATGTCCAGAAGCGCCACCCGCGGCTTCAATTCCCTTATGCCCGCCATCGCGGACTCGCCGTCCGCGTATTCGCCCACGACGTTCATGTCCTGTTCCTTCGCGAGATACGCCAGGAGCCCCGCCCTTGTCAGCGGATGGTCGTCAGCGAGAATCAATTCTATCGACATTTGTCCCCCTCCATATGCCTTTTTCCATCTTGAAAATGGAAATAACGCGTATTATGCGAATTTTAAGACATAACCGCATCAGCAGTTAGGCGTAGATGTTGTCCCGGGGGGTTGCTCCGCCGTGCCGAGGCCAATCTCGTTTTCCACAGGCTTCAATCCCTCGATAGTCCGCTCTATCAGCCATTCGAGAGATTCTCCCATCAATTTTACGCCGCGCTCGACGACCTCTCTGTTCACGCCCCGCGCGAACGCTTTGTCCTTCCATTTTTTCTTCACGGATTTTACCCCGAGATCGGAGAGGGAACGGCCGGGGCGCACCAGCGCGACCGCCGTCACAAATCCGGTCAGTTCGTCGACGGCGTACAGCGCTCGTTCCATGCGGCTTTTCGGCTCGACTCCGGAAAACTCCCATCCGTGCGCCAGTTCGGCGCGGATTATCTCCTCCTCGTAACCCTGTTCGCGCAACATCTCGCCGCCTTTGACGGGATGCCCTCTCTCGGCCGATTGCGTAGTCTCCCAGTCGATGTCGTGCAGCAGGCCGGCCCTCGCCCAAAGTTCCTCGTCCTCGCCGTAGCGCCGCGCCAGATGTTTCATGGCTGCCTCAACCGCCAGCGCGTGCCGGAAGTACATGTCATCACTGTTGTGTTCCTTGAAAAAAGCTATGGATTCCTCCCTGGTGTATTTCATTACGCCGCTGCCGCCTCCAATTTTAAGATTGTTCAGGACACAGCGGCCTCCAAGACCCGCTTTACCTCGCCGGGGTCTTCGAATATCTCCGACGCCAGGCCCGCTTCGGCGCGCAGCGTCCGTGACAGTTCGTCCGGGTAGGGGTTCATGTACAGTATCCGCCCGCACCCTGAATTTATCAACAATTTTGAGCATATGGAACAGGGTTCGTGGGTGACGTATATCTCGCACCCGTTTATGGACGTCCCCGACGCCGCGGCCTGGGTCACCGCGTTCATCTCAGCGTGCGACCCCCGGCATATCTCGTGGCGTTCTCCCGAGGGAGTCCCCAATCGCTGTCTGAGGCAGCCGATATCGGTACAGTGGCTTGTCCCGGCGGGAGAGCCGTTGTAACCGGTGGCGAGAATACGTTTTTCGGCCACTATGACCGCGCCGACGCGCCGCCTGACGCATGTGCTCCTGGTGGAGGCTATCATCGCCATGGCGAGAAAATACGCGTCCCACGCGGGCCTTTTGCTTCCGTCATATGTCAAGATTGCGAACCTCGCGCGCGTGGTTCTCGATGAATTCGCGTCTCGGCTCCACGGCGTCGCCCATCAGTATGCCGAAAAGCTCGTCCGCCAGCACGGCGTCCTCGACCTCCACCTTGAGGATTATCCTGTTGTCCGGGTCCATCGTTGTGTCCCAGAGCTGTTCGGGGTTCATTTCGCCCAGTCCCTTGTATCGCTGGATGTGCAGGCGCTTGGGATCCCTTCCGGCGGTGGCGTCCTTCAGCTCCTTGTCGGAGTAGCAATAAGAGACGTTTTTTCCCTCCTGCACGCGGTACAGCGGCGGCTGCGCGACGAAAAGATGTCCGTTCTCGATTATTTGCGGCATATACCGGTAGAACAGCGTGAGCAGCAGCGTTCTTATATGCGCCCCGTCCACGTCGGCGTCGGCCATCAAAAAAATTTTGTGATATCTCAGCCTGCCGGGATCGTAGCTGTCGCTTATGCCGCATCCCAGCGCCTGAATTATCGTCCGCACCACGTCGTTTGACAGTATCTTGTCGAGCCGGGCTTTTTCGACGTTCAGTATCTTGCCCCTCAGCGGAAGTATGGCCTGAAAACTTCTGTCGCGCCCCTGTTTTGCGCTGCCGCCCGCGCTGTCGCCCTCAACGATGTAGAGTTCGCTCAGCGACGGGTCGCGGTTCGAGCAGTCCGCGAGCTTGCCCGGCAGGTCGAGCTTGTTCATCGGCGTTCCGCGCTGGATCAGCTCGCGCGCTTTGCGGGCCGCCTCGCGCGCCTGACGGGCCTTTACCGCTTTTTCGACTATGGGCTTCAATATCTCGGGGGTCTCTTCGAGCGCGACCTTCATGCCTTCGTATACAAGAGAATCGACGATGCCTTTGATGTCGTTGTTGCCCAATTTGGTCTTGGTCTGGCCCTCGAACTGCGGTTCCGGAAGTTTTACGGATATGACCGCCGTCAGCCCTTCCTTGAGGTCGTCTCCCGACAGGTTGGGATCTTTTTCCTTCAGCGCTTTTCCGCGCCGCGCCTCGTCGTTGATCGCCCGCGTGAGCGCCGTCCGGAAACCGGATACGTGCGTGCCTCCCTCGACGGTATTTATGAGATTGGCGAAGGCGAATACGCGCTCGATGTACGTATCGTTGTACTGCAGCGCCACTTCGACCGAGGCGCCGTCCTTCGCGCCCTGAATGTACACTGGGGGCTTGAACGAAACTTCCTTGCCCCTGTTGAGATATTCCACGAAAGAACGGATGCCGCCCTCGTAGTAATATGTCTTGACCTGTTCGCCCTCGGATCGCGGCCGCCTGTCGGCGAACGTTATGGTGACGCCGGTGTTGAGGAAGGCCAGTTCCCGCAAGCGGCCCTTCAGTATATCGGCCGAATACTCGACGGTGGTGAATATCTCGTCGTCCGCCATGAACGTGACCTTAGTTCCGCTCTCGTCCGAGTCTTTTATCCTTTTCAGCTCGGTGACAGGGACGCCGCGCTCGTATCTCTGGAAGAACTCGCCGCCGTCGCGCCTGATGTTCAGTTCGAGCCATTCCGAGAGCGCGTTCACCACCGAGACCCCTACCCCGTGAAGTCCTCCCGATACCTGATAAGCGCCCTTGTCGAACTTACCTCCGGCGTGCAGCACGGTCATGACCACCTCGGCCGCCGATTTCCCCATCGCCTCGTGGTATTCGGTGGGGATGCCGCGTCCGTTATCCCGGACTGAGACGCTGCCGTCGGCCTCCATCGTCACGTCTATTTTGTCGCAGAAGCCCGCGAGGGCTTCGTCTATCGCGTTATCGACCACTTCGTACACGAGGTGATGCAATCCGCGCGCGCTCTGGTCGCCTATATACATGCCGGGGCGTTTGCGAACCGCCTCCAGTCCTTCGAGCACCTGAATATCCTTCGCGCCGTAATTGACGCGCGCCGTCTCTTCAGCCATACCGCAAATTTCCTCCATTCAGCCCTTTGATTCCGCCGCCGTCTTCGCGGTTTCCCAAATTCCCGTATTATATTATAATGTACCGCATTATATCAGAATAGTCGGGAGGCCGTTCAGATGAGAGAGCGAAGAAACCGCGCGGCGGGAGTGTTGTTGCACATATCGAGCCTTCCCGGTTCATACGGATCGGGGGATTTCGGCGAGTCGGCGGAGCGGTTCGCGAGCCTGCTCGCGGGCGCCGGCTTTGGCGCGTGGCAGATGCTGCCCCTTGTTCCCGTGAGCGGGACTTTTTTTCATTCCCCGTACAGCAGCCGATCGGCATTCGCGGGCAACCCGGCGTTCATCTGCCTCGAAAAACTTGCCGTGTTGGGCTTGGTCGCCGAGGACGAGATCGTCCGTATAAAACCGCTCCCGTCCGGGCGCGCCGATTTCGGCGCGGCGATGAGGATAAAGAGCGGGATTTTGAAAATATGCCGCGACAATTTCAGGCGCGGCGAACCGTTCGGGGATTTATCCGGCAAATTTCTGAGTTTCCTCGCCGCCGAGGCGTACTGGCTGGATGATTACGCGCTGTATTGCGTCATCAAAAACATCGAGGGAGGGCGTCCGTGGCGCGAATGGCGTCCCGAATACCGCGTTCACGACCGGGAAGTTCTCGGCGCGCTGAAGGATGTCCCCGAAATATCGGACGCGCTCGACGAAAAACGTTTCGAGCAATTTTTGTTTAACCTGCAGCTTCAGGAACTGCGGGCGCGCTGCGCGGAACTCGGGGTGACGCTGATCGGCGACCTTCCAATATACGTGGCCCACGACAGCGCCGACGTGTGGGGACATCAGGAGTTGTTCAAACTCGACGCCGAGGGGGCGCCCGTGACGGTGTCTGGCGTCCCTCCCGATTATTTCAGCGAGACCGGGCAGCGATGGGGAAACCCGATATACAGATGGGACGAAATGAAACGCGACGGCTACGCGTGGTGGCTGGGCCGTTTCAGGCGGGCGCTGTCGCTCGCCGATGTCGTCAGGATCGATCATTTCAGGGGGTTTTTGCGATTCTGGGAGATACCGGCTTCCGAGGCGACCGCCGAAAACGGATGGTGGTCACCCGGCCCGGGGACTGAGCTGTTCAGCGCGATGCGCGACAATTTTCCGCACGTCGGGGGCAAGACGCCCTTTATAGCCGAGGACTTGGGCGTCATCACCGACGACGTATCGCGCGCGATGGAGGATTTTTCCTTTCCCGGAATGAAGGTACTGCAGTTCGCCTTCGGCGAAGGGATGCCGAAAAATCCCTACATACCGCACAATCACAGGCGCAACTGCGTCGTCTACGCCGGAACTCACGACAACGACACGTCCGCGGGCTGGTGGGAGTCCGGGACCACGGCGGAGGAGAGGCGTAATTTCCTCGCATACACCGGTCTCGAAAATCCTACCCCCGCGCTCGTGACGGACGAGATGACGCGCATGGCGCTGTCGAGCACCGCCGACCTCGCGGTCATCACCGCTCAGGATATAATGCGCCTGGGCGGGGAAGCGAGGATGAACAAGCCTTCCACCGTCACCGGCAACTGGCAGTGGTGTCTTGAAAATCTCGACATTTTCGAGCGGGAACTGGGACGTTTCGCCGAATTGAACGCCCTGTTCGGACGAGGGATATAACCTAAAACCCCGATAATGCTCACTCAAAACAATTCATTATAACCGTGAAGTATTGCTATTCCTCTTTATTTTATTGAGTATCTATTATATAATATAGTTACTCAATAGAGGAGGGATGCCACATGCCAAGGAAAGCCTCGCTAGCCCCAAAAACCAGTCGCATCAATGTGAAGCGTAATAACGGCGATATATACGTTTATGAAAGAATTACCAAATACAACCCGGGAAAACGCTTTAATGAGGTTGTAAGCAGCCAATTAATTGGTAAAATACCTGCCGGGAGTACGGAAGTTACACCGACACGACCGCGCCGCAATAAGCTTGACGCGATCCGAACAGCAAGCTGCAAGCGAGTTGGTGTCACTGATATCCTGGATTGGGTCGGAAAAGAGTCCGGTATTGACCAAGACCTTCTCAGTTCCACGGATCGCGCTACAGCCGAAAAGGTGCTCTCTATTGCCCGCTACTGGACAGCAAATCCGGGGAAAACCATACCGTATATTGAGGAGTGGCAAATCACCCATGAGATACCGTATTCGGACGGTATCTCGCAGGACAGTTGCTACTTGCTGATGAAGACAATTGGCACAACTGCACAGCTGCGTCAAAAATTCTTTAAAGCCAGAGCCGACAGAGCGCCATCTAAGGCGTCAGTGGCCTTTGACTCCACGACGGTCTCTTCTTATTCGGAGAACCAGATCGAAGCGAGGTACGGATACAATAAAAGCGACGATGGCCTGAAGACCATAAAGCTGCTCACCCAATATTGCCTTGACACATGCCAGCCTGTCGCATACTCCAGGCAGCCGGGGAACATACCGGATGTCATCTCCGTGCTCAACGCTGGCGAGCAACTGTCTGCGCTTGGGATGGAGAAGCCTCTGCTGGTGATGGACGCAGGTTTTTACTCGGAAGATAGTATGTCCACTCTGGTACGAAGCCATCTCAAGTTTCTTATTGCAGGGAAGATCGGTGTGAATTGGATCGAATCCATATTTGAGGGCAATTTGGACTCCATGCGGCAGTTGTCCAACTGTTGTCCGTTTGATTCCAGCATCTATGGAAGAACCATCACAACGACGCATGATTTTCAATGGGGCAGGAAGCGGAGCCGAGGCAGCAACGCCAGAGGGGATACTGTCACAGAGGAACACAGAATCTATCTGCATTTATTCCTGAACAAAGCGAAGGCCGAATACGAATCAGCCGCCTTGGCTAACGAAATCAGAACTGTCCAGG
>JAIRKI010000089.1 GCA_031260185.1 Synergistaceae bacterium
TGAAGAGATTTAGGAAAATCTTCACGCGCTATGATAAATTGGATGTGATGTTTTGTGGGTTTATATATTTTGCAATGATTATTGATGCCGTGGTTAGCGTGAACACGCTCTAGTCTCTCAGCCCTTGCGTTTCAACGCGTCACACCGTTTAACCGCAAGTTTTTCAAGACACCTGCTGATAGAGCAGGTGTCTTGGGGAATTTTAGAGCGGGAACACACGGTTGAATAATTACGAATTTTTTTCTGGAATAAATTTCGGGTTTTTGATTGTCATACTTACAAGCGTATAATATTCACGATCACGCGCGTTCCAGTGATCGCGTGATTTTTTTTGCGGCCGAAACTATGCCGGGAGAGTGATTTTTTTGCGTGGCACGGCTATCGTGAGAGGCGGAGGCGATCTTGCCACCGGCGTCATTTACAGGCTTTGGCGCGCCGGCTTCAAGGTCCTGTGCCTCGAAACAGAGCGCCCGCTCGTTGTTCGCGGGCCGGTGTCCGCCGCGTTCGCGGTCTTCGCCGGCAGACATGAGGTCGAGGGGATGCCGTGCGTCCTCGCCGGCTCGCCGGGGGAAGCGTCCGACGGATCTGTCGGAGTGATGATAGACCCAACGGGGGAAAGCATATCGTGTACCTCGCCGGAGATAGTGGTCGACGCAATAATGGCGAAGCGTTACACCGGAACACACGGAAAGATGGCTCCGCTCGTTCTCGCCCTGGGGCCGGGCTTTTCGGCGCCCGATCAGGTTCACGGCGTTATAGAGACGAAACGGGGGCATTACCTCGGTCGGCTCGTCACAAACGGAAGCGCCATTCCCAACACCGGCGTTCCGGGTATGGAGATGGGCTATTCGGTCGAAAGGTTATTGCGCGCGCCGGCGGACGGATACGCCGAACACGCGATGTCCATAGGGGATCACGTCGAACCCGGGGACGTTATAACCCGCGTCGCCGGAGCCGAGGTGCGGTCGGAGATACGCGGCGTTCTGCGCGGGCTGATTCACCCGTCGGTATTGCTGTCCCGCGGAATGAAAATCGGCGATGTCGACCCCCGCGACGAGCGGAAACATTGCTTCACAATCACCGACAAGGCGCTCGCCGTGGCCGGCGGCGTTCTGGAAGCGGTCATGAGATTCGGGACGGCCGGATCGCTCTGAACCCGGCGGTGTTGAGGGAAGCGCTGATCAAACACCCAAAACGTCGTAAAAAAACTCCCCCAAACGGGGGAGTCATTTGCGCATATTGCCCGCGCTACGCGTAAATTCCGCGGCGGCGCGTTTCGCCGCGAGTTCTTTACGCGACCGCCGAGGCCATCAGAAGTTTTATTCTGTTGATCTGGTTCACGTTGCTCACGCCGGAGTCATAGTCGAGAGCCAGGATGTTCGCTCCCCTGTAAACGCGCCGCAGTTCCTTCATCACGCCCTTGCCCGTGATATGGTTGGGAAGGCACGCGAACGGCTGTATGCAGATTATATTCCTGATGCCATCATCCATGAGGCGCATCATCTCCGCCGAGAGCAGCCAGCCCTCGCCCGCCTGGTTCGCCGGGCTCACCGTATCGCCCACCGTCCCGAGCATGTCACGGATATCGTGAGGCTCGCCGAACCTCGTGCCTCGGAGCGCCAGCCTCATCGGGCGGCGCATCCTCTCCAGGATTCCTATGCCCGCTATTCCGAACAACTTGGGCAACAGCGGCCCCGAAAGTTTCTCGCGGGCGTACACGGGATCGTAGAGGCAGTAAAGCAGAAAATTGGCTATATCGGAGACGACGGCCTCCCCTCCCTCGCTCTCTATCACATCGACAAGATGCTCGTTAGCGTTGTCGTGATATTTCACCAGAATCTCGCCGACTATGCCCACTCGGGGTTTCGGCGCGGGGTCTATGGGAATGTCGGCGAAATCGCCCACCATGCCGCTCACGTCGGCCTTGAAACGTCCCCAGCTTCCGCGCTCCACGTTGAGGCGGCACTTTTCGGTCCAGGCGCCGTACAATTTGTCGGAATCGCCCTTGTTCAATTCGTACGGACGGGTGCGATAAAGCAATCTCATCAGCAGATCGCCGTAAAGCATCCCGAGCATCGCTCTCCACAGCGTGCCGCCCTTCATGGCGAATTTTTCCGCGCCGGCGTTTCCCTGCGCGTTGGCGGCCAATATCCGCGTCCGCGAAAAACCGGCCGCGTCGAGCGCGCGGCGCAGCAACGGCACGTAGTTGCTCGCCCTGCACGCGCCGCCCGTCTGCGCGTAAAAGCAATCGGTGGTTTCGGGGTCGAACTCGCCGCTCCGCAGGGCTTTGAGAAACTGTCCCACCACGACCATCGCCGGATAACAGGCGTCGTTGTTCACGTACCTCAGCCCGAGTTCCACCGATTCCCTGCCGCCCTCCGGCAGAACACGGAAGTCGAGCCCCTCGCGTCTCATCGCGGCCTCCAGAAACCGGAAGTGATGCGAGGAAAGCGGCGGACACAAAACAGTGCGCGTCACTTCGGCAAAACCTCGGGCTCCGCCGCGAGCAAAACCCGGGGCTCCGCCCCGTACCCCGCAAGGGGGCTCGCCCCCTTGACCCACTTGCATAAAATTTTCTTTCACCCTTCGGGTGAAAGAAAAATTTTGAAGAGGGTGCAGGCGCGTCCAGCCGGGATGACGCGCACCATTTTGTGCCCGCCGCTTTCATCGCATCACTTCCAGTTCCTCGAGGTCGCGATGCGCCGCGAGGGGCTCGACTTCCGGATTCTGCCGGAGGGCGGCCGGGAATCGGTCGAACTTGGGCTGAGATACGTGAACAACGACGCCTGTTATCCTGCGATGGTCGTGGTGGGACAGTTTCTCAAAGCCCTGCGGAGCGGCGAGTACGACCCCGAGACCACCGATTGCTTCTACGCGCAGACGGGCGGCGCGTGCAGGGCGAGCAACTACGTGCCGCTGCTGCGCCGCGCGCTCGACTCGGCGGGTTTTTCTCGGACGCGGATATTGGCCGCCAACGCGCAG
>JAIRKI010000035.1 GCA_031260185.1 Synergistaceae bacterium
GGCTAACTGTTTCGCGGTTGAAAGCTCATTCTCGCCGTTGTAATACCACGTTGTGTCGTAATTGCCGTCGTCCATCCAATTGCCTTCCGGGTCGGGAATGGGAATGGGTTCCTCTTCCATAATAGGCGTGTCGTTTCCGCCGCAGCCACCTGCGCCGATACTGCTGTCAGTTACCGTGGACACGCCCAACATCATTATCAATAGGAACGAATACAGTTTATTTTTCCACATCGCGAATACCACCTTTATTGAGGTATTTTTATTCCGCTACAGACACATATCGGCGACAAAACTCGGCCACCAGTCATCCAAACCCATGGAGAAAGATTCCTCTATGGCCGGTATGATAACGTCACAACTCAATACGTCGTCCTCCAAATCGGGAAGAAGGTCAATACAATTGTACTCGATCATTCTGTCATGTTTCGAGAGACCCAGTACGGCCATGTATTTTCCCTCCTTCTTGTATATATATATATTACCGTCGCTTATTATATTATAACGCGCGTTTTTATTCCATCGCGTAATTCGGGGCTTCTTTGGTGATGACCACGTCGTGCGGATGGCTCTCTTTCACGGAAGCCGGCGTGACCTCTATAAAACGCGTGTTTTTGTGTAGCGAGGCGATATTCGCCGCGCCGGCGTAACCCATGCCCGATCGTATGCCGCCCATCATCTGAAAAATTATTCCCGACAACAAACCCTTGTGAGGCACCAGACCCTCGATGCCCTCCGGGACGAGTTTATCATCGGACGTTCCATCCTGAAAATATCTGTCCTTGCTCCCGCCGCCCCTCATCGCGCCGAGCGAACCCATTCCCCGGTAGCTCTTGAAGGAACGGCCCTTGTATATCACGGCTTCGCCGGGGCTTTCCTCGGTGCCGGCGAACAATGAACCTATCATGACGCTGTCCGCGCCGGCGGCCAAAGCCTTCACTATATCCCCCGAGTATCTTATGCCGCCGTCGGCTATCACTTTTACGTTTCTCTCGTGAGCGACGGCTTCCACGTTCATGATGGCCGCCACTTGCGGCACTCCTATGCCGGCGATGACTCGCGTGGTGCATATCGAACCGGGGCCTATGCCCACTTTGACGGCGTCGACGCCCGCGTCTATCAGCGCCGCGGCGGCTTCCGCCGTAGCGATGTTTCCTCCGACGAGCCGCACGCCGGAAATTTTTTTTCTTATGGCCTTTACGGCGTCAATGACTCTCTTTGAATGGGCGTGCGCGGTATCCACCACTATGACGTCCGCGCCGGCTCCGGCGAGAGCCTCGGCGCGCTCCACGCAGTCGGAACCAGCGCCCACCGCCGCTCCTACGCGAAGGCGGCCTTTGGAGTCCTTTGTGGCGTTCGGGAAATCCTTGGCTTTTTGAATGTCCTTGATGGTGATGAGCCCTTTGAGACGGCCCTCGGAATCCACTATGGGCAATTTTTCCACCTTGCGCGAACTCAGGATATTTTTTGCGCTGTCGAGGTCGGTGCCGATCGACGCGGTGACGATATTCTTCCCGGTCATCACGTTGTCTATGGGCTGCTCGTAATCCGTGACGAAACGCAGGTCTCTGTTCGTTATTATTCCGACCAACTTCATGCCTTTATCCACAATCGGCACGCCCGAAATGTGATAATGCGCCATCAAATCGACGGCGCCCTGAACCCTGTCCTCGGGGTACAGATAGAACGGGTCGACTATGACCCCGCTCTCGCTGCGTTTGACCTTGTCGACCTCCGAGACCTGGCTTTCGATGGACATATTGCGGTGAAGTATGCCGATTCCGCCCTCGCGCGCGAGGGCTATGGCGAGTCTCGCCTCGGTGACGGTGTCCATCGCGGCGCTGCAAACGGGGGCGTGAAGCGAAATTCCCGGCGTGAGATATGACGACGTGTCCACCCGCGACGGCAATACTTCGCTGTACCCGGGAACAATAAGCACATCGTCGAACGTGAATCCCCTGTATTTTTCGAATTTATTTTTATTCAAAATATTCCCTCCCCTGGACCCCGCAAAAATTCCGCCATAACCGCCGCTTCTTCGCGGATATGAATCAACACGCTCCTGTCACGCTCGTTCATAAATCACAGCCTCGTCCTCGATCTTGATGTACGACTCCGGCGGTATCGGCGCGTGTATCAAGTTCACGGGCAAACCAAGCCGCTCTTCCAATCGGCGTTTCAATCCGGCCAGCTTGATGAGCGATATGGAGAGCGTGTCAAATTCCACCAAGAAATCCATGTCCCTCTCTTCGGTTTGCGTTCCGTCCGCATAGGAACCAAAACACGACATGCTTTTGATTGGGTAATCCTCGGCCAATCGCTCAACTATTTGGCGCATTTCAGTAAAATCCGGCATTGCCTTTACCTCCAGTCATCGCGGGCTCCGCCCGCACCCGCCGGGGAGCCGGCTCCCCGGACCCTCTTTATATTTTTATTTCACCCCGCGGGTTTTTGCCGGTGATTTAAGCGACACGCGCGCGAGCGTCTCTTCCCTTCCTATGCAGGACAGCACAATGCCGATGGGAGCGCCGCGCGAATTGCCCGTGGAAAGGACTCTCAACGGATGAAAAATTTCTCTTCCCTTTAATGACCTCTCGGACGCGAACGACTTGATCGCGCTCATTATGACGTCCGAACGCCATTCCGATTCGGGTATCGACGCGAGACGCTCCGTAAGCTCGGATGCCCAGGCGGGCGCGTCCTCGCCCAACCCGCCGAAAGTTTCGCTCCCCAACGACAGCTCGTTTTCGACCGACCTGACCAATTCCCGAACGGTGGAACAGGCGGCGCGCGCCTCTTTCACCAGAAGCGTTTTATCGGTCTCGCCGGCATATTTACCAAAAACGCCGCGGCACTCGCCGGCCAGATATTCGTCGGTCAAACCCGCCATATACAGTTTGCCGAAGCGCGCCATGCGCTTCTCGTCATGCACCGGGGAAAAACGGGCCACCTCGCCGAGGTCGAACATCGCGGCCAGTTCATCCGTCGAAGCGAGCCTGTCCGTCGGCGCCGCCGACCAGCTGAGCGTCGCCAAATACGAGACGAGCGCCCGGGGCGCCCACCCGCGATCCCTGTACTCGCCGACCGACATCGCGCCCGACCGCTTGCTGAGTTTGCGCCTCTCCGAATCCAGAATCATGGGAATATGAACCCATTCGGGCTTTTCCCATCCCATGGATTCATAGATCATTTCCTGTTTGGGGACGTTCGGCAGATGTTCCTCCCCGCGTATGACGCAGGAGACTTTCATGTCATGGTCGTCGATGACCGCTGCCAGCAGGTACGTGACGGAGCCGTCGCTTCTCGCGACGGTGAAATCGCCTATGGAATCCTCCGGCGCGGTCATCACGCCCCTGAGCCGGTCGGTGAATTTGAACGCGCGTCCCCGCTCTATCCTGAATCTGAAACAGTGCGGCTCGCCGTTTGATACCCTGCGCCCGCTTTCCTCTTTGGGCAGGTCGCGGCAGATATGCGGCGCGGAAACCCGTTTCCCGCCCGCCGTCTCGGCGGCGGGACAAAAACAGGGATACACCGAACCGCGCGATATCAATTCGGCGAGCGCGGCTGAATGTATGACGGCTCTCTCCGACTGCCGGAAAATATGCCCGTCCGGCTCGATGCCGAGCCATCGCAGGTCGTCGAGTATCGCCGTCTCGTTTTGCCCGGAAGACCTCGCCCTGTCGGTATCCTCGAAACGAAGCCTGAAATCGCCGCCGTTGCGTCTCGCCCAAAGACAGTTGAATAGGGCCGTGCGCGCCCCGCCGATATGAAGAGAGCCGGTCGGGGCAGGGGCGAATCTGGTCACGACGCGCCGCTTATTTTCCTCCAATTTTATCCACTCTCCCGATTACGGTGAACTTCGCCGCGCTTATTCCGGCGGATTTTACGCCGAGCAGCTCCGCGGCGGCCACCGAAATATCGAGAACGCGGTTTTTATGGCCCTTGAATCGGTCTGTCACGCGCACGACGACCGTTTTGCCCGACGGAACCGCGACGCGGACAAGCGTCCCGAACGGCAGGGTTCTCGCGGCTGCCGCCAGATGATTTTCCGTGTACCTCTCACCGTTCGCGAACTTTCTTCCGATAAATTTGCCGCCAAACCATGACACCGAGCCCGACGCCTCGTAACGTCCCTTTATCTGATGCTCTTCGGTCAGTTTCGCCGCGTTTTTGGCGCAGACGGTCTCGTAAATTCTCGACATCATGCGGAGCGCCGTGGTCCTCGCGTCCTCGCCCGACGATTTCGCGTATTCGGGCGATACCGTGTAAACCGCTCTTTCGCCGATCCGGACCGACCATTTACCGTCCGATTTCGCCACGTGAAGATCGTTCAGATCGAAACCGTCCGCGTATATCGCGTTGAACCTGTCGGTCAAACGCGATACCTCGGCCGCTTGCGGCTCGGGAAATCTCCACACGCTCGTTTTTCCGAACTTCCACAGGATCGATTTGCCCTCGCGGACATACGACGACGAAAACCCCTCCGAGGCCGCCGCCGGAAACAATATCACCGCCGTCGCAATGAAAACGTTTAAAATAAGCGTCCGCGTCCCGGAAACCGGTTTCATCGTATTCCCATCTCCTCCCAGGGAAAAGTAAATTTTTCCAACAGAGCGACGGCATGGCATCGCATACATTCGGCCCTTCCGACGCTGCCTATGCCCTCGCCGGATTTTACCTTGACGCTCAATTCCGCGTAAGGGCAAAAATTTCTTATCAGCCGCGTCAGGTTGGAAACGATCCGCCCCATTTTATCGCCCAGACGTGGAATCTGCGCCGCCAGCACGGCGTCCACGTTTCCAACGATCCAGCCTTTGCCGGCGACCAGGCCGAGGACGGTTTTCAGAAGTTCCATGCTGTCCGCGTCCTTGTGCCGCTCTTCGGACGCGGGAAACATCGTCCCGATGTCGCCCTCCCCCGCCGCGCCGAGCAGGGCGTCGGCGATGGCGTGACACACGACGTCGCCGTCGGAATGTCCCAGCAGGCCAAGCTCGGCGTCGACGGCGAGTCCACCCAATACGAGCTTTCTTCCGGGGACGAGTTCGTGCACGTCGTACCCCGTTCCCACCCTCGCGATTCGGCCCGATTCCGCTATCGATCTCGCCGTCAGCCAGTCGAAGTCGTTTGTGATTTTAAAATTGGCGAAGCTGCCGGGAACCGACGCGAGTTTTTTGCCCGCCCTTATCCAAAGCGCGGCTTCGTCCGCCGCGGCGCGCCCGCTCGCGTCGATGACGTCCAATATCGCGTCTTTTTTGAACGCCTGCGGCGTCTGCGTGCGAAAAATTTTCTCTCTGGGGATGACATTTATCCCATCGTCCACTATCTTCAGGGAATCGTGCGATTCGAGAAGAGGGATGGCGCCGGTCTCCTCCGTGACGCTCTCCATGAGGCGCTCGCATACGCCCGCCGGAAGAAAAGGCCGCGCCGCGTCATGGATCATGGCGAATTCGGAACGGGAGACCGCGAGGCCGTTTCTGACCGATTCGGTCCTCGTACGTCCGCCGACTGTGTAAGACGTCGGGACCGAAAAGGCGTTTTCCTCCCTCCCGGACTCGTGTCCGGCGGGAAAGACCACCACTAGTTCGTCGATCACGCCCCGCGCGTGGAGTTCGTCCGCCATCCGCGCGCTCCATTTCCACATCGGGAACTGTCCCAATCTCCTGAACTGTTTGGGCTCCCCTCCCATCCTGGCGCCGTTGCCCGCGGCGACCAGCACGAACGACCACGTTTTCCCGTCGCGGCTCATCTTTTGAGTTTTCCGAACACCATTCTGCCTGCCGAGGTCTGCAGCATGGATGTTATCACAATATCGGACGTGGAGCCGATAGCCCCTTCTCCGTCCTCCACCACCAACATTGTCCCGTCATCGAGATATCCTACGCCCTGTCCCGGCTCCTTGCCGGAGCGGATGACATCTATCCTCACCATGTCGCCGGGAAGAAACTGCGGCTTCAGGGAGTTGGCGAGGTCGTTGACGTTGAGGACGGTGACGCCCTCTATCCGGGCGATCTGATTGAGGTTGTAGTCGGTCGTCAGTATCTTGGCGTCCGTTTTTTTGCACAGCTCCACCAGCGCCTCGTCGACCTTGTCGCGCTTCAGTTCCTTCATTGTCACGTCGGTTATGTTCACCGTCATCTTATTTATCTTCTGCAATTCCGAGACGACGTTCAATCCCTTTCTGCCCCGCGCCCGCCGCGAGGGATCGGACGAGTCCGCCACTCCCTGCAGTTCCGTCAGGACGAAACGCGGCAGCACCAGTATCCCCTCCAGAAAACCGGTGTTCGCGATATCCAGTATGCGCCCGTCGATCAGGGCGCTCGTATCCAACACTTTTTTTCCGGTTTCGCGATGATCCGGGGCCGTGTTTTCGCCGGATTCCGTCACGGCGGCGCCCGAACCGGACCTGTTCTTGCCGCGGCGGGATATCAGCCCCCACACGTCGTCCCTGCGTTTGAGAAAGGCCGTTATCCCAACGAACGCGAAGACGACGTTGAGCGCGAGCGTGACGTAAAAACCGACTCCCGGAATATCGATGAAAATAAACGGTATGGCGATGAGATTCGCCAAAAACAGGCTCACCATGAGTCCCAGGATGGTGACGACTATATCGGACACGGATACGTTTTGGACCGTGTTCTCAAAAAGCTGTCCGGTTTTTTTGAGAGCCAGCCATATGACGTTAGTGGTCAAAAAACCGCAGAGAGCGAACAGCAAAATCAAAAAAGCCGTCCAGACGTACGGATGCACGAAATCAACGAGCCACGGAGACCGCGGGCCCGACGCGAACCGCGCCGTCTGATATCCGGCTATGCCGAATACGATAGTCATGAGAAATCTCAGGATCATTTTCATGATACCGCTGATTCCGCTTTCGTTCAAAACAATCTCTCCTTTCCCGATAAAAGATATAAAATATCGAAAAAACCGCTTATTCCCCTCCCTTATCCATCTCCCTTCTCGTCTCGAGCGCCACGTGGAGAGTGGCCCTGTCGGCGTATCCTATGCTCCCTCCTACCGGAAGCCCGTAAGAGAGGCGCGAAATCCGAACCCCCAGGCCCGACAGCTCTTCCAGCAGGGCGAAGGCCGTGAGGTCGCCCTCTACCCTCGGATCGAGGGCCAGGATTATTTCATCGGGCTCGATTTCGGCTATTCTGCGTTTCAGCGATTCCAGACTCTCTTCCGGTATCTCCCGGTCGTCGAGAGGGGAATATCTCCCCCCCAATACATGATAAAGCCCGTCGTAAATCCCAGACTGCTCCATCGCCACGCAGTCCTCCTGCGTCTCGACCACGCAAATTTTATTCCTGTTCCGCGCGGCGTCGGAACAGACGGGGCATAATTCCTCGGTCGTTACGGCCCCGCACTCCCCGCACGCCCTGACCGAATCGGCGACGTCGGTCACGGCCCGCGCCAGCGATTTGGCCCATTCGGGATCCTTCCCAAGCATGAAGAATACCATACGTCTCGCTGTTTTTTCCCCAATTCCGGGAAATTTCGCCCAAATATTTATGAGATGTTCGAGAGAACCGGGAAAACTCAAACTAAAACATCCCCGGTATGTTCATTCCGCCGGTCAAACCGCCGAGGCGTTTTTCGGCGAGTTCCCGCGACAGGCGTATGGATTCCTTCACGGCGGAGAGGACGAGATCTTCGAGCATCTCGACGTCGCCGGGATCGACCACGTCTTTGGAAATGGAAATCGAGATTATGTCCCCCTGTCCGTTGGCCTTTACGGTCACCATTCCGCCGCCGCTCGCGGCCTCAACCGTCTCATCGGCGAGAGCGTCCTGCGCCAGAGCCATCTGAGCCTGTATTTTCTGAACCTGTTTCAGCATTTTGTCCATCTTCATGAATAGGATGCCTCGCTTTGTTTTTTATATTCGCCGGTTTCCAGAAGTCGAACCCTGTTTTTTTCAACAGCACCAGCGCGACGAAGAGCGGAAGTTTCACCACGCGCCTGATTCGCGACGGTTCCTGAATCGTCCTGTAGAGCCATTCGAGACGCATTTTGCGCCACGCCGAGGGCGCTCTTTTCAGCCGCCCCGACATCACGTCGAGCGTCCCTCCCACGCCCATGCCCACGATGCCGCCCAGTTTACCGATGTTTTCGGCGAGCCAGTACTCCTGCCTCGGCGCCCCCAGAGCCACGAAGAGTATGTTCGCCCCGGACTCCCTGATCTCGCGGCAGATGGCGTCGTTTTCATCCGGCCCGAAATAACCGCTCCGCGCGCCGCGCACGATCAGTCCCGGATATTTGGCCTTCACGCGCTCGGCGGCGCGCTCGGCGACGCCGAGGCGTCCCCCGAAAAAATAAAACGACCATCCGTGCCCCGGCGCCAGCCTGCACAGGCTGTCCGCGAAATCCACGCCGGATATCCGTTCCCGCACGCTTCCGCCCAGAAAGCGCAGCGCCCATACCAAACCCGTCCCGTCGGGAAGCGAGAGCCCCGCGTTTCTCACTATCCCCCCGTATTTTTCGTCACGCCTGCTCCGCAGGGCGGCGAGAGCGTCAGGCGTCACGATTATCCGGGGCAGGTTGCCGGACGAAATCCACCCGCCCACTTTCCCGAGAGCGTAGTCGAGTGAAAAATTATCCACCGTCACATTCCACAGCGACGGACGCCCGCCGAAGATATTCCCGCGTTCGCGCGCGCCGGCGTATGCCACGTAAACACCCAGACCGACGAGGATGAGCGTGACGGCAAGCGGCAGCGGGTCCACGATTTTCATCTGGAGACACGCCGTCGAAATCCCGGCCACGCCGCATACGCCCGTCACGATGAATACCGCCGTCGGGTGATCTATCCCGCGCCTGACCAGTTTTCTGTAAAAAATCATGTTCCCGAGGGGTTTCGGCGAGAAGGCCGCCGACAAAACGCTGAGCGAGGTCTCGACGATGGGGATGGCGAAAAGTCCGAGGGGCAGTATCATCACCGTGGCGAACGCGACGCCCTTGCTCGCGCCCAGCATCGACGTTCCCGCGAGAAGCGTCCCCCACATCGCCGAGAGCGACGTGCCCAGCCTTCTGTAGACGTTGACGTGCCGCGTCCGGAAAACCGCGATCAGCGCGAGCCCGCAGACCGACATCATCAGGGCGTCGGACGGCCCTTTGCTGGAAACGGCCGTGACCGCCGCCATCAGCGCCCAGCTCACCAGCACGAGGCCGCCTCCCATTCCGGGTATTTCGTCGAGTTCCTGCGCGAGGATCGGGAAAAAACTCATCCACAGGGAACTCAATACCAGTATGGTCACCGTGCTCGACAAATAAAGAAACTCGCCGTCTGGACGCCCGATAAAAGTGATCCTGGGGCCCAATATCGCGACGCCCAGTCCTATGGCGAGGTAACAAAAACGCAAGTCCCAGTTTTTCACCACCTTCTGGCAAAAACCTATCAGGCCCGCGATGACCCCCGCCGTTATCATCAGCTTCATGGGGCCGCTCTCCGTCCATATGCCGCATATCGCCCACGACGCGATGAGGCTTATGTCCCTGAGATAATAATACTGGTCGCGTTCGAGGTCGCGTTTGAAAAACCTCTGCGTGAAAAAACACGCCGTCACGACCGACGCTATAACGACGATCGTCTTTAAAACGCCCGGTTCCGTCCTCACGAGATCCAGCAAAACTCTCAATCCGGCCGTCAGTTATTCCCCGCGCCCGCCGGTTTCCTCGCCAGGGCGAGCAGGTTCGCCATTTCGAGGGCGGCGATCGCGGCTTCCGCGCCCTTGTTGCCGGTCTTGCCGCCCGAACGCAGAAGCGCCTGCTCGAGGTTCGAACAGGTGAGGACGCCAAACCCGACCGGCGTCCTCTGTTCGAGCGAGACCTGCGCCAGCCCTTTCGAGACCTCGGCGCAAATGTAATCGGCGTGCGGCGTGTCGCCCCGCAGCACCGCGCCGAGCGCGACTATCGCGTCATATTTGCCCGACAGCGCGAGTTCCTTTACGATCAGCGGAAGTTCCCACGCTCCCGGAACCCAATAAGCCTCGATATCCTGACGGCGGACGTCGTGTCTTGTCAGGCAGTCGAGCGCGCCTTCCAGCAGTTTCCCCGTGATCAGATCGTTGAAACGCGAGATCGCGAGCGCGAATCTCAATCCCGATCCTATCAGATTGCCGTTTACGGTTTTCATCTCTGTCATTCCTCCGGTTTATATGTGCAGAACGTGCCCCATTTTGCGGCATTTCGTCTCCAGATATTTTTTGTTGTGTTCGTTGGGCGGAAATTCCAGCGGCACCCGCTCTGTTATCTCGAGGCCGTAATCCTCCAGGCCGACCATTTTCCGTGGGTTGTTCGTTATGAGCCTTATTTTTTTTACGCCGAGGTCGACCAGAATCTGGGCGCCCACGCCGTAATCCCTCAAATCGGCGGGATAACCGAGGGCGATGTTCGCGTCCTGCGTGTCGAGCCCCCGCTCCTGCAGCCCGTAAGCCTTCAGTTTCGCCAGAAGCCCGATGCCTCTGCCCTCCTGCCTCAAGTACAGCAGAACACCGGCGCCCTCTTTCTCTATCATTTTCATGGAAGCGTGAAGCTGAACGCCGCAATCGCACCGCAGGGAACCGAAAGTATCCCCCGTTATGCACTCCGAGTGAACCCGCACCAGGACGTTTTCGGCGGAGGCGACGCCGCCCTTGACGAGCGCCAGATGGACTGTTTCGGCGTCGTCCCCGGCGTATCTGTACGCGTATCCCCTGAAGTCCCCGTACTCGGTCGGAAGGCTGACATCCGCCTCGCGTTCGACCAGTTTCTCCCTGCTGAGGCGGTATTTTACGAGATCGGCCACCGAGACGATTTTCAGGCCGTGACGCGCCGCGAACTCGATCAATTGAGGTATCCGCGCCATCGAGCCGTCGTCGTTCATAATCTCGCATATCGCCCCGGCGGGACGCAGACCGGCGATCCTCGCCAGATCGACGGCGGCTTCCGTGTGCCCGGTTCTTTTGAGCACTCCGCCGTTGCGGGCGATCAACGGAAACACGTGTCCCGGACGTCTGAAATCTCCGGGCCGGGAGGACGCGTCGGCGAGTTTTCGCACCGTGAGCGCCCTGTCGCTCGCGGAAATTCCGGTGGTGGTGCCCTCTTTCGCGTCGATCGTCACGGTAAAAGCCGTCCCGTGGATATCGGTGTTGTGTTCCACCATCAGCCCAAGCCCGAGGCGTTCGGCGATATCGGGGGCTATCGGCGCGCAGACCAGCCCGCGGGCTTCCTTCGCCATGAAATTCATCCTCTCCGCCGTGCACAATTCCGCCGCCACCATGAGATCCCCTTCGTTTTCACGGTTGGCGTCGTCCACCGCTATCACCATTTTCCCGGACGCGATATCGTCTATCGCCTCCCGTATCGTGTTCAGCTCTATTTTTTTCTCTGATTTTTCCTCTGACGCCATTATATCCACGTCCTTCCGTTTTTCTGTTTCCAACCGTATTCGGCCAGTTTTTCCCAGGTGAGCCCGCTCCCCGCCGGAGATTCGGCGTCTTTGCCGAACAATCTCGCCGCGTATCTGGCGATCACGTCGATTTCGACGTTCACCCCGTCCCCGCGCCGGACGGAACCGAGCGTCGCGCGGGCAAGCGTCGCCGGTATCAGGCCGATCGAAAAACCGCCGCGCCACGAGTCCATGACGGTCAGGCTGACGCCGTCGATCGCGACGGAACCCTTTGGCGCCGTCGCCCATGAAATTTTTTCCGACGCCGAGATACGTATGATTTTCGAGTCTCCCGCCGTCTCCACATCCAATACCTCGCCGACTTCGTCCACGTGCCCCAGCACCATATGCCCGTCGAGCCTTCCGCCCGTTTTCAGCGCGCGCTCCAGATTGAGCGCGTCGCCCGGTTTCAGTGAGCCAAGGCGCGTGGCGCGCAGAGTCTCCGCCATCATCTGAGCCGTAAATGTTTCGCCGTCGGAACGGATTGCCGTGAGACACGCTCCCGCCACCGCGACGGATTCGCCGGGCGATATTTCGGAAGCGATGATCGGCGCTTTTATCGCGATTTCGGCCATGCCTCCGAGCGAACCCGCGATCGAGACCGTCTCCCCCACGCACTCGACGAGGCCCGTGAACATCAGAACTCGCCCTCCAGCAAAAAATCCGCGCCCACGGGTTTCACGCGAAGATTTTTCAATTTGACGGCCGAATCCATGGATGGGACTTGAAATTTCGTGACGCGCACGCCGCTCCCCATCAACTTGGGGGCCGTGAAGAACGCCGCCCCGTCGGCGTGTCCGGCCTCGACGAACGAGGAAATCAGCCCCGCCCCGCCTTCTACCATCACGTAATTCGCCCCCATCGCGGCAAGCTCGCCGAGTATTTCCCCCGGAGGGATACGCCCGCCGCGTGTCCCTGACTTTATCACCCTGACGCCCATTTTTGTCAGTTCCGATATTTTTTCGGAGCGGGCGCCCGACGAGGTGAAAATCACGCGCTCGCCGCCGCGCAAAACTTTCGCGCCGAGCGGAATTTCGAGATTTTTGTCCACCACGGCCCTGATGGGGGAACGCCCGTCCGAATCCCTCACCGACAGCTCGGGATCGTCCTTCGTCACGGTGCCTATGCCGACCAGAACGACGTCGTTCTCAGCCCTCATCGAATGCGCCTTTCTCCGGGCCTCGGGGCCGGTGATCCATTTGCTCCCGCCGTTTTCGAGAGCGATATCGCCGTCCATCGAGACCGCCGCTTTTATCGTCACCCACGGACGCCCCTCCGTGACGCGTTTGACAAATCCCCTGTTGAGGCGTTCGCATTCCTCCCTCAATACGCCGGACACGACCTCCACCCCGGCCGCTTCGAGCATGGCCGTTCCGCCGCCCGAAACGCGCGGGTCGGGATCGGTCATGCCCATTACGACCCGCGCTATGCCGGCGGATATCAAAGCGTCGCAGCATGGCGGCGTATGCCCGGTATGACAGCAGGGTTCGAGCGTCACATAGGCCGTCATTCCCCTCACCGGGCCGAGGGCGTTTCCTATCGCCTCGGTTTCGGCGTGAGGGCCGCCGTACCGCCCGTGAAAGCCGAGGGACGCCACGCGCGCCTCGGACGCGCCGTAATCCACGATGACGCACCCCACCCTGGGATTCGGGCTCACGAGTCCCGTCCCCCTGCGCGCCAGGGAGAGCGCCATTCTCATATAATATTCTTCGCGCGACCGCGCCCCGCCGATACCGGTCAAACCGCGCCGCCCCCGCTATTCCGGCTCCGGGACGCCGAGCGCCTTCAGCACGCGGTCGGCCAGCACGGGCCCCATCCCCGGCGCCGACGCCAGCACTTCCCTGCCGAGTTTCGCTATCGCCCTCACGCTGCCGAACCGCGACAGCAACTGAGCCACTCTATTTTTACCCATTCCGGGGATATCTTCAAGCGCGCTGCGGGAAAATTTTTTATCGCGGGCGTTTCGGTGCGACGTTATCGCGAACCTGTGAGACTCGTCGCGGACTCTTTGAAGCAACAGCAATCCGGGGTCGTTCGAATCGAGCCTCAGCGGCGCGGCGCGTCCCGGCAAAAATATTTCCTCCTCGCGTTTGGCGAGAGATACCGCCGGTATCCGTTCGAGCCCGAGTTTATTCAGCGCCGACAGCGCGAATTCGAGCTGCACCGGGCCGCCGTCGATCAGTATGAGCTGCGGCGTCGGTTCCTGAAACTCGACGCACTTTTTGTACCTGCGGGTCAGAGTTTCCTCCATCGAGCGGAAATCGTCGACGTCCTCGACCGTCTTGATGTTGAAACGCCTGTAAAGGGATTTGTTCGCCATGCCCTGCTCGAATACCACCGCGACGCCCACCGTGTTTCCGCCGCCCGTGTGCGAGATGTCGAAACCGTCGATCCTCCACGGCAGATCGCGCAGCCCCAGCGCTTCCCGCAGGCGTTTGAGGGGGAGCCAGTCGTCCATGTTTTCCTCGAACATCGCCGGAGTGGTGAGGTGCTGGCGGTTCACCCGCCAAATGGCCCTGATGGTGTCGCGCAGGTGGGCCGCTTTCTCGAATTCGAGTTTGTTCGCCTCGGCGTCCATCCTTTTGTGCAGCCTGTTCGCCAAATCCGCGCCGTGGCCCCCGAGAAGCAGGACGAGATCCGCCACCCGCTCCCTGTAAACCGATTCCCCGCAAAGCCCCGAGCAGGGCGCGAGGCACAATCCCAGCGCGTGCCTCATGCAGGGCCGTTCGCGGTGGATTTTGCCGGATTTCAGAGGCAGCGCGCAGACGCGGAGCGGAAAATACCTCTCGCTGACGCGCAGAAGCGTTCGCAGATGTCCGGTGTGAACGAACGGCCCCATGTACACCGCGCCGTCCCGCTGTCTGTAACGGGTGACGACGGTTCGCGGAAAATCCTCGTTCGTTATCTTGATGAAGGGATATTTCTCGCCCATCTTGAGTTCGACGTTGAAAAACGGCTGGTAAAGTTTTATGAACTTCGATTCGAGAATCATTGCCTCCGCCTCGTTTTCAGTGCGGACGGTCGAAATGTCGCGGATTTCGGACACGAGTTTCGTGAGGCGCGAGGACGCGAAAGCCGCGTGCCTGAAATACGACGAAACCCTCTTTTTGAGGGATTTCGCCTTGCCTATGTAGAGCGCGCGCCCGTCCTCGCCGTACATTATGTAGATCCCCGGTTTGTCGGGAAAGCGTTTTATCATGTTCAGCAAATCTTCTCTTTCCATCATTCCTCCGAGATTTCGCGCCCGTTCCGCCGCGGGCGCGGTGATTGCGATTCGAACAGTATAGCACGAGCGGGGATTTTGGTATAAGATATTGCCCGAACTCACAAACTATCAGGAGGTGCGGTACCGCTTGAATATGCGGCTTTACAACGACCTGTCCGGCAGGCATGAGCGTTTCGAACCCTCGCGGCCGGGGCGCGTCACTTTTTACACGTGCGGCCCCACCGTATACGACTACTTCCATATCGGGAACGCGCGTCCGTTCATCGTTTTCGACGTGCTCAGAAGATTTTTCGAATCGAAGGGGCTGGAGGTCAATTTCGTACAGAATTTCACCGACATCGACGACAAGATGATACAGCGGGCCGAACAGGCGGGCGTGACGGTCGCCGAACTCGCCGAGAAATTCATCGCCGCCTATTACGAGGACGCGGACTCGCTGGGGATAAGGCGCGCTTCCGCGAACCCGCGCGCCACCGCCGAAATGCCCTCGATAATAGAGATGATATCAACGCTGATCCGGAAGGGCCACGCGTACGAGGCGAACGGGGACGTCTATTTCGAGGTCGGCACGTTTCCGGAGTACGGCAAACTGTCCGGGCAAAGCCCGGATGATCTTCGCGCCGGCGCGCGGGTCGAGATCGACGATCGCAAGCGCGCGCCCCTCGATTTCGCGCTCTGGAAGGCGCGGAAACCGGGAGAGCCCGCGTGGGACAGCCCCTGGGGGCCGGGCAGGCCGGGCTGGCACATAGAGTGCAGCGCGATGGCGCGCGATTATCTGGGCGACACCATCGACATTCACGGCGGCGGGAGCGACCTGATGTTCCCGCACCATGAAAACGAGATAGCGCAAAGCGAGGCCGCGAGCGGAAAACCATTCGCGAGATTTTGGATTCACAACGGATACCTCATGATAGATCAGGAAAAAATGTCGAAATCGCTGGGCAATTTTTTCACCGCGCGCGACGTGCGGGCGGAATTTTCGGCCTTCGCCGTCAGGCTTTTCATGCTATCGGCCCACTACCGCTCGCCCGTCAACTTTTCGAGGGAAACGCTGGAGCAGGCGAGCCACGCGCAGGCAAGGCTGCGCAACGGCTGGGCCGGGATCAAATTCGCCCTGTCCGCGCGCCCCGGCGGCGCCGCGCCCCGCGAGCCCGACGCCGCGCTTCGCGAATCCGTCAGGGAAGCGCGCGCGCTGTTCGACGAGCGCATGGAGGACGACTTCAACACCGCCGGCGCGATCGGCGCCGTGTTCGATGTCATTCACGCCACGAACGTCTCGCTGGGGCGCGAAGGCGGGACAGATTACGGGGCTGTCGCGGACGCCGCCGAATTCCTGCGCATGGTCGACGGCGTGATGGGCATAATCGGCACAGACGATGAAAAAAGATACGGCGACGCCGATATGGAAGCGCTGATAAACGAAAGGCACGAGGCGAGAAAAAATAAAAATTACAAACGCTCCGACGAAATACGCGGCATTTTGAGCCAAAAGGGAATAATCCTGGAGGACACGCCCCAGGGCACGAGGTGGAAACGCGCCGAATGAGAAAAACCCCAACTGGCGGGGAAAAGCGCGCGCCGCGCCCCCGCTCTAATATGTAACGCTGTCGAGCGTGTCCCCTTCGGACACAGTGACCCTCACGACGACGCGGTTGGGAAGGCAGGCGGCGGACTGACCGCGCAGGGACATAAAACCGGAGTGGACGCACACTTTGTCCGGGCAGTCAGAAGCCACAAAACCAACGGCTCCGCCCCGGACGGCGATCCGCACGGCGGGAATCCCGGGCGGGGAGTAGATTCCGTCTTCGCCCAGCGCGAGCGAGCCGGCGACTTCGCCGTCAACCGCGACTTCCGCGCGGGATCCGTCGCTTCCCCTCGCGGAATGGATGTAAAGCGCGCACGAGAAGGCCGAAATACACAATACGGCCACGATGTCCCGACGCGCGAAAAATTTCCTACCCCCGGCCGGCACCGAAAACCGGAAGGACCGGCGCCCACGCGAAACGCGCAAAAAACGCTCGAAACTTTTTAAAATTTTTAAAAAACAAAGGCACATCCGCAAATGTTTTGGTCAGTTCCGCCGATTTCGCGAATACGCTATTCGCGCTCCCGCGAGGTTTCGTTTCGCGTTCGGACATTTTCGGCGTGCCGCCGCGCGTTTCGGGAGCGGTGTTCGGGACGTCGGGGGCGGCGTTCCATGCCGTCATGTCGGGTTTTGTCGCGTCGAACAGCACGCGGCGTTTTTTAACGATGAGCCTCGCGTGTGTGACAGGATAGGCGAGGAGCGAACCAATGGCGCGAACAACGGTGATCAGGGCGGCGGGGTCCGCGTCCGGCCTGATATTTTTCAAGCTGAACGTGCGGTGACGCTCGCGCCCGTCAGGAAAATACCCTATGCAAACCTGTATCGCCAATCGGCAGCTTACAAACTCGAATCGCGACATCGCAACCGCCTCCGTAAAATTTTTTTGAATTATACCATAAAGATTTGCGAATACGCAAAAATTTTTTCGCCGTATCCGCGACGTGAAATGCAAAAGTGAGTTCCAGAGTTGTGGCGCCGGGGTGGAAGTTTCTCTTGCAAGAAAATCCAGTTTTTACTTTGCATGATTAAGCGCCATATTCCTACGAAAATAGATTCAC
>JAIRKI010000062.1 GCA_031260185.1 Synergistaceae bacterium
CTGAATCGGATTTTGAGTCAATAGAAATTTCGGCAGATAAATTTCACCCAGATTGGAACTATATAATCTGCAAAAAAATGTCATAACTTGTCAATGTTATTTTTGGACATTTCCTAAGCGTTTGACGAGATATTCCTGATATACGGCTTACAAGGCTTATGTCGCCGTAACCAATTGATTTTGCCTCTGCTGCCAAATATCGTCTGCGTTGAAATTCATTCAACGTTGGCAACATCATTTCAATGCGCATTTGTAGTGTGTTTTTGTTAGTTATTTTCATCACTCAAGTATAACTATTTATGATATACTTGTCAAGTTTATTTTTGGACGCTTCCTTAGAAACATTGTCAAAAGGTCTTTTCTTTTGGAACATGAAATATTCTTCATGAAAGGAATCCTTCATGAGGACGAGGAGTGGACGCCGCGCCTGTATTGGCTTGCCGAAACATATTATTACGCTGACGCGCCGTTTTACTGTTACCGAAAAAGGGCCGGAAGCATCACTTCGATGGTAAAATATAGCAACGTCAAAAGCATATGCCTTGTCGCGGATTCCTTGGAACGCTTTATGGGACGGCATCCCGACAGCCGCGTCTACGTAAGGATGCGCCAACGGTCAGTGGCCCGAGCGATCAACGTACAAACGCAATTTCTGACTAATGCCGAAATAGGGGATTTGCTCAAAGAATTCGACAACACTCCCGTCATCGACATGATACGGCGGTCTTTCTATTTTACTTTTTTGTCCTCCGTCCTGAGCACGAAAAATCACCTTGTTTTCGAGAAATATCTTCGCAAGGTTCGCAATACGGTCAAACGGTGGCTTCCGAGACGATTGGAATTAAAATTGCGTTCCCTTCGGGCGTTTGTCAGGCGATATCTTTCTTAAAGATTGATGATCGATATATAGGGGAACCTCTAAAAACTCTTTTTTAGATGGAATTCAGTGTTGTGAATCCAGTATCCACCAGAGTATGGTATCGCAAAAATGGGATTTTTAGAGGTTCCCATAGATATTAAGATATATCGTTTGCGGAGGCTCTGGCAATAATTATTTGCGCATTATTCATCAGTATAACCGGTAAAGTATTGCCATAACCAAGTTAGCGAGCAATTTATCCATCCATCTGATCACCGCTCTTCTGTCTTTATATCCTCGGCAATGCGGCGACCAGCGCGCGGGTGTATTCGTGCGACGGGTTGCGCAGCAGTACTTCGGTGTCGCTTTTGTCCACGATTATTCCCCTGTTGAGCACTATTCCGCGTGCCGCCGCGCGGCGCGCCAGGAAAAGATCGTGGGTCACGAGCATCAGGGCCATTCCGGCGCCGACGCGTCTTTGCAGGACTTCGATCACTTCTCCCCTGGTGGAGATATCCTGCATCGCCGTGGGTTCGTCGCAGAGCAGCATCTCCGGCTCCAATATCAGGGCGCGGGCTATCGCGACCCTCTGTCTCTGACCTCCTGACAGCGAGTATCTCACGCGGGACGCCCATAGGTCTTCGGGCAGTTTCATCTCGAAGAGCAGGGAACGCGCGCGGGCCAAACCCTCCTCGCGCTTCCCGCGCCCGTGATGGACTATGTTCCACGGCTCCATTACCGCGTCCATCACCGACATGGTCGGGGGCAGGGAGCTGTAAGGATCCTGAAGCACGTATCCACAGCGGCGGCGGGTTTCGGAGCGCTCCCCGGCGCTCATCGACCTCACGGATTTTCCCCACAGCTCTATATCGCCGTCATGCGGGGGGAGCAGGCCCATGACCGCCCTGAGAAGGCTGGTCTTGCCGCTGCCGGATTCCCCTATGACGGCGAGCGTATCCCCGCGTCCCAGCGAGAGCGACACGGAGTCGAGCGCTTTCACGCTCGGGGGCCTTCCCCTGAGGAAGCGATACCTTCCGCGGAATTGCAGGCTCAGGTTTTTGACTTCCAAAACAGCGTCCGTCATCGTTTTTCTCCTTCAATGTCCCTGATTGCCGCGATGAGTTTTTGCGTGTACGGATGCCGGGGAGAATGGCTCACTTCGTGCGACGGTCCCTGTTCCACGAATTCCCCATCCTTCATGACGGTCAGCGAATCGCTCGCCGCCGCCGCGAGAGGCAGGTCGTGGGTCACGAGCAGCAGGCCCATTCCGCGTTCGCGCACCAGCGAGGCTATTGTCTCCAGCACGTCCTTCTGCGTGATCACGTCGAGCGCGGTCGTCGGTTCGTCGGCAAGAAGAAAATCGGGAGCGCACGCGAGAGCGAGCGCCAGCGCCGCGCGCTGTTTCTGCCCGCCCGACAGTTCGTGCGGATATCTGTACAGCGCGTCCCTTTCGAGTTCCGCCATAGAGGCAAGTTCGGCCGCTTTTTCCGCGTGGCCGCGTCGCGGGATATCGAGATGGCGTTCCAGTACTTCTGATATATGTCGCTCTATCGTGAGATGCGGGGTGAACGAGTTCATCGCTCCCTGGGGGATCAGCGCGATGCGCCGCCACCTCCAGAGGTTGATCCCGTCCTCGCCGAGGCGCGATATCTCCTGCCCTGCGCAGCGAATGCTGCCGCTCGTGACGGTCCCGGCCGGCAGCAGTTTCGGAACCGACATCAACAGGGTGGATTTGCCGCTTCCCGACTCGCCCACGAGTCCCATGATTTTTCCGCGCGCGACGGAGAGCGAGCAGTTCTTTACCGCGCGGACTTGTTTCCCTCCGCCGGCGTAGGTGACAGACAAATCTTCGATGTCGAGCGATATCGGAGGCGCGTTTCCGTTCATTCGAGCGCCTCTTTCACGCCCGTGTCGGGATGCGCCGCGTCGAGACGCGCGACGGCGGCAAGGCGTGGGTCGGCCAGCTCCTCCAGTTTGCGGCCGATATCCATGAAGACAAGGCAGATGACGGAGATTCCCACGCCGGGAGGCAGTATCGTCCACCACGCGCCGCTGGTGAAAGCGCCGTACGCGTGAGCCTCGTGCAGCATCCGCCCCCAGGAGGGCAGCCGGGGGTCCGACAGCCCGAGGAACGATATTCCGGCTTCGGCCAGTATGGCGCCCGGAACGCCGAGCGCGACATTGGCGAGAAGAAGCGGCAGCGTCTCCGGCAGGAGATGACGGAACACGATGTAATTTTTTTTCGCTCCCAGCGCCCTTAGCCCCTCGACCCAGGGAGCGTCCCTCAGCGACAGCGTTATCGCGCGCACCATTCGCGCCGTTCCCATCCACGAGAATAACGACAAGACCGCGACCAGGTTCCAGAGTCCCTTGCCCCACACGCTCGACATCACCATGAGTATCGGCAGCGTCGGAATCGACATGAGGACGTCGACAGTCCTCATTATCAGCGAATCCACAATCCCTCCGGCGTAGCCCGATATGAGCCCGAGGGACATACCGAACACCGCCGCGATGAAAGTCGCCGCAAGCCCCACTATCAGCGATATGCGGATTCCGCGCACGAAGAGGGCGGCCGCGTCGCGTCCCCTGTGGTCGGTTCCGAGGAGCCCCCACCTGTCGCCCTCCGCCTTCATCGTGACCTCGCCCTGCCCGATGACGCGGAACGAATAATTCCCCGAAACAGGAAACAGGACGGACGCCATGTCGTCGAAAGGATCTACTCCCATCGCCCTTTTGAAGGGAATGTCGCGGGCGTCCAGGTCTATTTCGCCGGGTTCGTCCGAGAGGACGAAGGCGCGTTCAGGCGTCGTCCATTCGATTCTGCCGAAGTCGAGCCGGCCCGTGAACGACACGCGTTTTGGAGGCGCGTAATTCCACCTGATGTTTTCCGAATACGAGACCTCTCCGCGGGAGGCGTCGGTCTTTACCATGAGCGTCTCGATGGCGGCGGTCGACTTGCCCATCCACGACGGTTTCGAGTAGGGAGGGGCCATTTCGCCGTCCTTCAGGCCGAAAACGTTCGGGCCGGCTATGGCGAGCAGCGCCAGCAAGCCCAAAATTACGGCGCTGAAACCGCCGCGCGGTTTACTCATGAGCGGTTTCCCTCCTCACGCGCGGATCGACTATCACATAGCAGAGGTCGGCTATCAGGTTGCAGGCGACGGTCAGCAGCGCCAGCAGAAAAAACGCCGCGCCGGCGGCCGGGTAATCGTGCGAGTTGGTAGCTTCGAGCAGAAAGCGCCCGACCCCGTTCATCGAGAATACCGTCTCGGTTATGACCGCCCCGCTGACGACCTCCGGCAGGGACATCAGGACGATCGTGAGCACAGGCGGCAGGATGCTCCTGAACGCGTGATTCCACACCACGCGGCGGAAGGCGAGCCCGCGCGCCCGCGCCATCGTGACGTAATCCTCGCCCAGCGCCTTGACCATCATGTTGCGGATGTAGAGCGCGAAACCGCCGAAACCGAGTATCGTGAGCGAAAACACCGGCAGGGCGAGGTGCCATACGTAGTCAATCACCGCAGCGAACCCCTCGGGCGGCGGAACGGATGACGTTCCCCTCAGCGGAAACAGGGGAAACGCGTACGAGAAGCACATGAGCAGCAGCAATTGCACGAAAAACGACGGAAAAGAGAACGAAACGGCCCCGC
>JAIRKI010000099.1 GCA_031260185.1 Synergistaceae bacterium
GAGGCGAAAATTCCGGATGGACATGGAACACAACCGTATCGTCTCATTTGAGGAAGGCGAACTTAAAGGCAGGAACGAAGGCAGGATTGAGGGCAGAAACGAAGGCAGGATTGAAGGCAGAAACGAAGGCAGGATTGAAGGCAGAAACGAAGGCAGGATTGAAGGTGAAATCAAAGGCATACGCAAAACCGCGAAAAATATGCTGGCCGGCGGTTTGACCACCGACCAGATCGTTCAATTCACCGGCCTGACTTCGGAACAGGTCGAGAGCCTGCGTATCGGCGGTTGACTGTTTAAAAGTCGATTTACAGAGGTTCCGGGTAGTATGTTGAAGCGGCGGGCAAATTGGAGGGGCGTCAATGGATGCGGATCTCGGAACGGGGGTTTTCATGATAGTGAAGGGGTACATAGACGCGCGGGACGAGCGCGGCCGGCCGCTTTACGGTTCCGTTCTGGGAGTGGTCTCGCGCAGGGAGGTAAAATACCTCAACGTGATGTTTTCAGGCGACGAGTCCCTGAAAACCGTCGAATGGCGGGACCTCCTGCCCGCGCTCCGCGATAAACACCCTAAATCCGGCCGTGACCCCGGGATATTGCACAACGAGGGTGTGCTCTTCGATTATCTCCGGAACGAAACCGTGCTGAACGCCGTCGCGAAAAACCGCAACATCAAGCAGGCCGAACAAGCCATAAGCAGATACTGCGCGGAAAGCCTTCATCTCAAGGCCGTGTCGCTGATGGAGTGCTTCGACGCGACGGAGGAGGATATCGGGTTTTTCGAAACAGAGGGCGGGCCGGCCGGCCCGTCGTCCACCGGAGGAGGGCCGGAGGAACCCGCGGAAGAAACCGCCGAAAGCGAAAGCGCGCAAGACGCGGAACAGGGCGATGAAACGCCGAGCGCGGAAAACATAGTGATCAGGTGCGAACCGATTTTGGACCCGGTGAACGGAATCGCGGCAAACGAACTCAAGATGGGCGAGGCGGTGCTGGCCAGATTGCCCCGGGACTCGGCGCTCTTCGGATTGCTGTCGAACAACATCGCGAATTTCGACGGAATAATCACGTCCACGGTGACCGGTATATTCCTCAACGAATTTGGAACGTCGAACATAAGCCTCTCCCTCTCGGACGGCGTGACGGGTTTGATGAAGCTGTCGGGCAGGGTTAAACTCAAAATTGTCCCGAAACAGCAGGACGAGCCGAAAAAAAATACGGCGCGCGTACCGGTGAAATTTCTCTACGGTTTCTGGTTCGGTATGGCGGCTGTGATAATATTCATACTCGCGACAGCGGTGGTTTCATATATTTTAAGATGACGGGGAATGAAAAATGGAACAATACGACAGAAACACAAACTGCGTTGTGGTCAGGTGCCGGATAGAGGCGAAGAAAAAGTCGGGGGAGACGGTTCACGGGTTTTACATGTGCGTGGCGGACGCGCGCGATATCAAATATGACGGCGCGATCTTCTCGATCGGCGCGATAACGGTAAACATGGATACCCCCTTGCCGGAGCTTTACGCGGCGCTCGAAGCCCCGAGGGTGAACGAACATCGCGGCGAGATGATGAAGTACGAGAACGACCTGAAGAATTACGTGAGGACGTCGAGACTGTTTCACGGCGAGAAAAACACTGGCGATCCAAAAGCCATGGAACGCACGATATCTTACTTCTGCACGTCGGTCATGTCGCTCAACGCGGTTTCATTCCTCGAACTGACCAGTATGAGCCTGGGCGAACTCTATCTCGCGATACCGCCGCTGGAGCGCAAGGACAGGCTCGAAAGCAGCGAAGCTGGGAAACGGCCCGCGAACGGCGGGACCAAAGACGCGGCTTCGCGCGGCATTGAAATTCCCTGCGACCCGGTATTGGATCCGGCCGCCGGCGTGCCGGCGGACGCGCTGTCGGCCGGAGACGTCGTCTGTTGCAAAATCAGGGAAGATTCGGAATTTTTCAACCGCATGTTCAAAAAATCGGCCGCTTTCGACGGGACGGTATCGGGCGAAATAACCGCGATTAACTTCAGCGAACCCGGTTCCGCCGTTATCTCGCTGAAGTTGTCCGACGGAGTCTCCGGCACCCTCAAGCTCACCGGAAAAGCCGGAATAAAGACGCTGTCGCGAAAAGAACCGTCCGGCCGGGCCGGAACAAAATCTATCTTCCGGCCCGGCGTGTTGCTGCCCATCTCCGGAGTGGTGGTTTTCCTCTTCGCGATATGGTTTTTGCTGCGATTGTGGGGATAGGCGTCAGCCGGTTCCCACGCGCGTCAAAACCGGGAAAGGAGACGCGTGAGCGGCCGCCCCCGCGGAAAAAAATGAAAAAAAATGAAAAAAAAAATTTGGGAAACGATATACAGAACAGCGTGCCAGGCACACGCGTGGAACTGACGCGCGTCGGGGTTACGGGCCTGCGGAGAGCGCTGCGGCTGGAGCGCGGCCCGGGGCGGGACAACGCGCTCTTTTTCGCCGAGATGGACATGTTCGCCCGGCTTTCGTCCGAGCGCTCGGGCGTGCATATGTCGCGTTTCATCGAGAACATGGAGGACGCGGCGTTTTCCATGGCGTCGGAAAGCGCGCCGGATATCGAGACGCTGGCCGAACGCATGGCGTTCGCGGTAGCGCGCGCGCAGGGAACCGAGCGGGCGGAAATACGGATTCGGGCCCAATTTCCCAGAACGCGCCGCGCGCCGGTATCCGGGACCGAGGCGGAGGATCTTTACACGTTCGTCGGAATCGCCGTCAGCGACGGGCATCTCTCCGGAAGGGCCGTCGGGGTGGAAGTGACGGGCCTCACCGTATGCCCCTGCGCCCTGGAGATGGTGACCGAACAAAACCGCGCGGCTCTTGCCGCCGCCGGCTACAGCCGCGAACAAGTGAACGAGATATCGTCCCTGGTCACTTCAGCGTCGCACAACCAGAGGGGAAAGGCCACGCTTCTCATGGGGACGCGGACGCCGATACGCGCGGAGGAACTGGCGGAGATAGCCGAGGCGTCGATGAGTTCCGAGATTTACGGACTTCTGAAACGTCCCGACGAACTTCATGTCGTGAGCCGCGCCCATTCGAGGCCGAGGTTCGCCGAGGATGTCGTGAGGGAGATGATAAAGGGCGTCGCCGCCAATTTCACGCGTCTCGCGGGCGACACTTTCGTGATGGCGCGTCAGGAGAATTTCGAGAGCATCCACGCGCACAACGCGTATGCCGAGCGCTGCGGTTTGTTGTGTGACATGAGAGATGAACTCGAAGGTAAAACGAAGCGCGCTCTCTCGCGTGTTTCGTCGCTGGAGTCATGGCTCGACGGCATCCTTCAGTGACCGTCCGCCGGCATGTCTGAAAAAATTTGCTGGGTGGTGACCGGCGCCGGGCATTTTCTGGGCGAGACCGCGGACATTGGGGAAAGTGTCTCGGCACGAAATTTCAAAACGACGGATAACCGCGAGGAGGTAAAGGATGTGAATAACCCGGCAAAAATTGCCGTGAGTTCGCCTGACGGCGAAAAACAATTTTTCGCGGATATCGCGGCTATTTTGCGGGAAGGCCGAAATAAGATCCATGCCGCCGTGAACTTTACGATGGTGCGAACCTACTGGCAAATTGGGAAACGGATTGTGGAACAAGAACAACAAGGCAGCAAACGCGCTGAATACGGCGAACATTTGATAAAAGAGCTTTCGCGCTATTTAGGCGATAATTTCGGCGGAGGGTTTTCCGTCGCCAATCTGTGGAATTTCAGAAAGTTTTATCTTACCTTTCGCGAAAACTCTACACACTGTGTAGAGAATTTGAGTTGGTCGCATATCCGCCTTCTTATGCGCATCGAAGGCGAAAAAGCTCGCTCATGGTATCTCAACGAGGCCAGGGAACAGAACTGGAGTGTCCGCGTATTGGAACGGAATATCAAAACGGGCTATTATAACCGTATGCTGTCATCGCGGAAATTTGCGCCGTCGGCAAGGGAAACGGTAAATACCACTGATTCTCCCGATTTGATCAAAGACCCGTATATTTTGGAGTTCTTGGGCTTGCCTGAAAATATACGCGGCAGTGAATCCGACCTTGAATCCGCGATCATGGAGCATTTGCGGGAATTTTTACTGGAAATGGGCAGAGGCTTTTCATTCGTAGGGCGACAGTTTCGTATCAGTACAGAAACGTCCCACTTCTACGTCGATCTTGTTTTTTACAACTACCTGCTCAAGTGTTTCGTAGTTATAGACTTGAAAACGCAAAAGCTGACCCATCAGGATATCGGACAAATGGACATGTATGTCCGCATGTTCGACGACCTTAAACGCTGTGACGATGACAACCCTACCATCGGTATCATTCTCTGTGCCGACAAAGACGAAACAATCGTCAGATACTCCGTCCTTAAGGAGAGCCGCCAGATTTTCGCGTCCAAATACAAATTGGTTCTTCCCACCGAAGAAGAACTGACCGCGGAACTGGAGCGCAACGCGCGATTTTTGCGCGAAGTGAATAACGGCGGCAAAGAATTATAGGGAGATTTCGATGTATTTTGAAAAAATTTGCTGGGTTGTGACCGGCGCCGGGCATTTTCTGGGCGAGACCGCGGACATGCTCGCGTCGCCGCGAAGCGCGCGCGTTGACCTGTATTTCACGCGCGCCGGCGCGGAGGTCGCCGTGAAATACGGTCTTTTCAAAAGGCTGGAAGCGTGCGCCGAAAACACATACCGGGAAAACGATTTCAGTTCGGGAAGCGCGGTATATTTCGCTGGCGGGCGGTACGACGCGCTGGTCATCGCGCCCGCCACCGCCAATACGGTCGCGAAATGCGTCCTTGGCGTCGCCGATTCGCTCGCGTCCAATTTTTTCGCTCAGGCCGGCAAGAGCGGGGTGCCGATAATAATTCTGCCCACAGACGCGAAAACCGAAATAGAGTCGTCCACGGTCTCCGGCAAAAGGATAACGCTACGTCCCAGGCCAATCGACCTGCAAAGAATGGATGAACTGTCGCGCTTCCCCGGAGTGACGGCAGTCTCCTCCCCGAAATCGCTGCGCCATGTTTTGAATTCCGCGTAAGGACGGCGGGAAGTGTTTTTCCGTTGATTGCGCGTAATGTTCATTGGTCGTGTCGCTTTCGAGCGCTTTACGGCCGCTTGAATCGGCGTCATTGCCGGATTCGGCGCCGTTATCGGGTATCCGGTCCGCGGTTTCGGGATTCACCGTCCCTCTTGACATGTTTCGTCCGACTTTTTATGATAATTACCGTGAGTTAAATTTAACCGGCATGGAAAAAGATGCGGCAAGGGAGGAATATATTTGGCTGCTCCAGCGCGTGTCTATATAGGAGAGAAAGGGGCGTCGGCAGACAAAAATATTCGCGGTAAACACGCTCCGGCGGAAGACCCCCTGTTCAAGGCCAAGATAAAAGTGGTCGGCATAGGCGGGGGGGGCAATAACGCGTTGGATCACATCATACGCGCAGGAACGGGCGGTGTGGAATTTCTCGCGGTAAATACCGACGCTAACTGTCTCGAAAAATGTCTTTCCGTCGAAAAACTGGTGATTGGCGAGAAACTCACCAAAGGGCGCGGGGCCGGGGCATGTCCTGAAATCGGGGAGCGGTCGGCTGTCGAGTCCAGGGAATACATACGGTCGTGTCTGAAGGGGTGCGACATGGTTTATCTCGCCGCCGGAATGGGGGGCGGCACCGGAACCGGCGCGCTGCCCGTTGTCGCGGACATCGCCAGGGAACTCGGCATCCTCACCGTGGCTGTCGTGACGCGTCCTTTCAGTTTCGAGGGCAAAAAGAGGACCGCTTATTCCGACGCGGGCATAGAAAAAACAAAAAAAATAGTCGACGCGTTGATTGTCGTGCCAAACGACAGACTGCTCCTGTCCGACCGTTCCACCACGGTACAGGACGCTTTCGCCATGGCGGACGGCGTGCTCTGTCAGGCTGTGCAGGGCGTGACTGATCTCGTGACAAAACCCGGAATAATCAACGTGGACTTCGCCGACCTGAGGAGCGTCATGAAACATTCCGGCGGCGCCGTGATGGGAGTCGGTTCCGGGAAGGGCGACAACAGGGCCGAGGACGCGCTGAGACGCGCGATGGAAAGCCCGCTCATGGAGTGCTCGATAAGCGGCGCGAAGGGCGTCATTCTGAACATCACCGGCGGTATGGACGTGAGTTTGCGCGAGGTGGAGACGGCCAGCAAACATTTGGAGGAGCGGATAGATCCGGACGCGACCTTCATCTGTGGTTTGGTGAACGACGAGACGAACATGGACGGGGAAATACGGATGGTGGTCATCGCCACCGGTTACGAGATGGAGTGCCGCGCCGATGGGAATACGGAGCCAAACGGCGGCGGGAACGTCACGAAATCCGGAGTGAACGAACCGCGCGCGAACCTTCGAAAAACATCCGGCGGGGACTCGTCCTTCGCGATGGATTCTCCCGTCGACGCGCCCTCGTATTACCGCATGAGGAAATCTCATTGACCTCGGAATATAAGTGACTGTCGGTTGACTGAACGAGGCGGCGCCGGGCGGAAGCGCCGCTCTTTTTGGTGGTGTGGAATGAACGGATTTGCGCCGGCGTGCCGGCGAGTCTTGAAAATTATTACGATTGCCGCCGGCGTGTCGGTTTGCGCGGCCGTTTGCGCGGAGGCGGCCGTTTTGAACGCCGGCGCCGCGATTTTGATGAACCTGAAGTCGGAAAGCGTGCTCTACGTGCAGAGCGATGACGCGCGCATCCCTCCGGCGTCTTTGGCCAAGATAATGACAATGTATCTCGCGATAGACGCCGTGAAACAGGGGCGCGTCACTCTGGACGACAGAGTGAGGGTGAGCGGCAGAGCCGCTTCTCAGCCCGGATCGAGAATGAACCTGAAAACCGGCGACGTGGTTTCCCTGGGAAAGCTTCTGGAGGGTACCGCCGTGGCGTCCGGAAACGACGCGGCTGTCGCCGTCGCGGAATATATAGGCGGCTCCGTCGAGGCGTTCAACAGAATGATGAACGCAAAGGCCAAGGCCCTGGGCATGAAAAAAACGGTATTCAAGACCCCGAACGGCCTTCCCGCGGCCGGACAGGAAACCACCGCGCGCGATATGCTGGTCCTGTCGAAAAGCTACATCGAGGCGCATCCGGAGGCTCTCGCGTATCACGGCGTCGAGTCGATGACCTATAACGGAAAAACAACCACGAACAAAAACCATCTCCTCCGCATGTACCCGTATGTCGACGGCCTCAAGACCGGATGGACGAACGCGTCGAAGCACAATCTCATAGCCACGGCGAAGAGCGGGGACGTGAGGCTGGTCTCCGTCGTGCTCGGCGCGCCGACGTCATCCGACTTGACGTATTCGTCGTCTTTTTTGATAGACGCCGGTTTCAGAACGGTCGAGAGCGGCGGAAAAATCAAGGTCGCGGCGCAGCTCGAAGCCGTCGGGAAGGGCGTGTCCGCGGACACGCTGACGGAAGCGCTCATATCCGCGCCGGCGGCGGGCGCGGATATTCCGTTTTCGGGCGGCAAAACGCCGGAGAGCGATATTTTGCCGCCGGCTCGGACTCCGCATAAGCGGGAGTCAGGGCGCGATATAAACCCGGGCGGCAACGCCGAATTCGGCAAAAAATTCGGCGGGGAGGAGTTCGACGATCCTTCCGTGCGGATTCCGCCGGGCGGCCTGTCCAAAACGCGTGGGGGTGGAAACGGGGTGACGCGGGTGAGGGAAATAGACGCGCGGGAGATAACAGGCGCGGTGGAGGCGCTTTGCGTCGAGGCGAATTACACGATGAACCCGGACATAAGGGAAGCCTTACGGCAGGGCGCGGACGGCGAGGAGGAAGAACTCCCGAAAGATATCATCAAGCAGTTGCTCGAAAACGCGGAAATAGCGGGCGAAGGCGAATTTCCGCTCTGCCAGGACACCGGGATGGCCGTCGTTTTCGTCGAAATCGGACAGGACGTCCGCGTGACGGGCGGCTCTATAAAAGACGCCGTGAACGAAGGCGTCCGGCGGGGTTACGGGAAAGGTTACCTGCGCGCGTCCGTGGTGGCTGACCCGGTGGACAGGGTGAACACGGGGGACAACACTCCGGCCGTCATCTACTTCGACGTGGTTCCGGGCGATAAACTCAAAATAACCGTCGCGCCGAAGGGATTCGGCAGCGAGAACATGAGCGGGGTGGCGATGCTGAAACCCTCCGACGGCACAGCGGGCATAAAACGCTTCGTGGTCGATACCGTAAAAGCCGCGGGGCCGAATCCGTGCCCGCCGATAATTGTCGGCGTCGGCGTCGGAGGCACCATGGATTACGCGGCGCTCACGGCGAAACTGGCGCTCCTGCGCCCCGTCGGCTCCGCCAACGGGAGCCGGCTGTGGAACGATCTCGAAAAAGAACTTCTCAGGGAGATAAACGCTCTCGGCATCGGCCCGGCGGGACTGGGAGGAAAAACCACCGCGCTCGCGGTTCACATAAAGGCGTACCCCACTCATATCGCCGGCTTGCCTGTGGCGGTGAACATCGGGTGCCACGCTACCAGGCACGTCGAGATAACGTTTTGAGCGGCGGCGTGACAAAAGTGACGACGCCGCTCTCGTGCGGCGCGATAAAGCGGCTCGCCGTTGGCGACGCCCTGTCGATCTCGGGCGTGCTTTACACGGCGCGGGACGCGGCGCACAAAAGGCTCGCGGAGATGGCGTTTCGCGGTGAGAAAATGCCGTTTGAATTCGACGGCGCGGCGGTGTATTACGTCGGACCGACGCCGGCCCGGCCCGGGGCGGCGATAGGTTCCGCCGGGCCGACCACGAGCGGGCGCATGGACGCCTATTCGCCCGCGCTCATGGCGTTGGGGCTCAGGGTGATGATAGGAAAGGGATCGAGAAACGCTGAGGTGAAACGCGCGATAATCGAGCACGGAGGGCTTTACCTCGCGGCCGTCGGCGGAGCCGCAGCCTTGATAGCCCGCTCGGTGAGATCGTCGGAGGTGATCGCGTTTCCCGATCTCGGGACGGAAGCGATACGCAGGCTTGCGGTGGAGAATTTCCCCGCGACGGTCGCGATCGATTCGGCCGGCCGGGATATCTACGAGGCCCGTCGCAACCAAGGCGGAGCGAAATGATTATTTGCCCTGCCGCGCGCGCCATGCTGAAAAAATTTTTCAAAAAAAATTCAAAAAAAATTTATTTCGGCTATTGACAACTTGAAAAAAACGGTTATGCTTGACCAAAATAAATAGGGGGGGTATCGCGTGGCAAAGATAAAGATGTCGTTCGCGAAGGGAAACGCGGCGTGACACGCCGAGTAGGAAGACATTGACATTTTTTTCAAAAAAAATTTGTTTCGGGTATTGACAAGTTGAAAAAAACGGTTATGCTTGATTAAAATAGATATGAGGGGGTATTGGATGGCAGGGATGAAAGGTAATTGAATTAAATAAATGAATTTTTTTCCGGCGCAAGGATGTCGCCGGGTGACATGAGCAACACACAACAAGGAGGTTGTGAAGATGATCGTCAACCACAATATACCCGCAATTCAGGCTTATAACGCGTTAACCGTCACGAACGGTTCTCTTCAGAAAGCAATTCAAAAATTGTCTACAGGTTTGCGTATCAATACCGCTGCCGATGACGCGGCTGGTCTTGCCATTTCCGAGAAGATGCGCGCGCAGATCAGAGGTTTGGATCGCGCGGCGGCCAACTCGCAGGACGGCATCAGCATGCTTCAAACGGCGGACGGGGCGCTCACCGAGACACACTCCATCCTCGACAGAATGCGCGAATTGACCGTTCAGGCGGCGAACGACACCCTTACGCAGGAAGACCGGCAGTATATCCAGCTGGAAATCGACCAGCTCAAGGACGAGATAAGCCGTATCGCGAATACCACTCAATTCAACAAGAAAAAGCTGCTCGACGGTTCCGCGGCGGCGTTGTGGTCGTCGGACAAACTCGAGACCAGGGGGCTGATCAGGGGCGGCCTGCAGCAGACCGACCGGTTCGGCCAGAAGTTCTCGGCGGAAGGCAACTTCAAACTGTCCATCAACGTCACGGCCGGGCAGGCCGAAATCCAGAAGAGCGACATATTCAAGATCAAGCACAACAACGTGATCATGAATCTCAATCCGCTCGACAAGAACTCGGGCTACGAGAAAGTCGAGGTCGACAGCCTGCCCGCCGGTACGTACAAGGTCTACCAGGATATATCGACGGGAACAAAAATGGCCGGGGACTGGGGAAAGGTCGGCGGCAGCTACGGCCTCGAACAGGGCGACATTGACAAGCTAATGCTGAACTTCAGCGCCGCGGGCGGCACCACATTGCTGCGTGACAATATCGGTAACGTCAGTATCATGCTCGAGGTAGACGGCGCCATCAATTCGCCCGGCAGTCTGTCGGTGACTTTCCGCGCAAATGTCCGCATTCTGAAGACCGACGGCACGGTGGAAAGTTATACCGATGATAATCTGGTCGTGACCACGGCGGGCGTGGCGGGCGCGAATGGCGAGAGCAACCCGTACAAAGCGCTCGGTTTCGATATTAACATCATGAGCGCGATGTATTTGAAGGTGGCTGCTGGTGGTGATGTCGCCGGATTCAACAAGGGCGACAAGCTCGTCATCAACATCACCCCCGAGATCACGGACACGACCGGCGCGACTCATAACAAGAGTCTGGTGGGGATAATAGTCTCCGCGACGATGAACGCGGACGCGCCGAACGGCTGGGCGGGATCAACGGAGAACAGGTACGTCCTCGACGTTGAAGAGGCGCGAGACAAAGAGATCCAGTTCAGGAACTTCTACGTGAACTCGAACAACGGTACGGTGTATGACGGCAGTGTCAAAGTCACCTTCAACCAAAATTTGATTACGAACACGTCCGCGGACTTTCTCCGCGTTTCCTTCGAGGCGGCGTACATCGGCCAGGTGGCGAAGGGCGACGTTAAGCTGCGCGACCTCGACAAGTTCTGGGACGCCAACGGCAGGTTCCTGCTGGACGACCCGAAAAAAATCACCATCTATCAGGGCAGCGACAACTCGGCCAGCATCACGATCTACGCGACCGACACACTGGAGGACGTGCGCGAAAAGCTGAACGACGCGGTAGCGTACGGCCTGGAGCAGGCGAGGTACGTCAATGACGCGAGGGCGCAATTCGTGAGCTTCGTGGAAGACGACACGACCTATGGCTCGACGACAGTCAATGGCAACAAGGTCAACAACAGCACGATGTCCGTGCCCGGCACGCTGGTCATCCGCAGCCTCATCCCCGGAGAAAACGGCAAACTCCACTTCACGGCCGACGAGGAAATCATCAACGCCCTGTCGCTCAACGTGATTCATGAAGCCAAAGAGAGTTCGTTCAGGATATCCGTGACGGACGCCCACGACGGGAGGAACATCGCGAGCAACGTCAACGTGTCCGGCAACGTGATGTACGGCATTGTGAACCCCAACGTCGACGTGGAATTCGACGTAATGGCCGACACCGCCGTCACGTGGAACGAGGCCGCGAAAAGATTCGACCTGATCGCGAAAAGCGGGTCTTACGAGACGATCTTCCACCTCGCCGACAACACGACGGTCTTCCAGATCGGCGCGGGCGAGGGCGAGGACATGTCCATCAGCATGGGCGACATGAGCGCGCACGCGCTGGGAGTCGACGACATCATCGTCACCGACAGGGAATCGGCGGCGCGCGGCATCACGAAGATCGACGAGGCCATATTCATGGTGTCGTCGCAGCGCGCGAAATTCGGCGCTTACCAGAACAGGCTGGAGCACAACATCAACAACCTGACGACGGCCAGCGTCAACACCACCGCTTCCGAAAGCCGCATACGCGACGCCGACATGGCGAAAGAGATGGTGGAGTTCACGAAGCTCAATATCCTGAGCCAGGCGGGCAACTCGATGCTGGCGCAGGCGAACCAGCTTCCTCAGAACATCCTGTCGCTTCTGAGGTAAGACGAAACAACTCCGGCGGGGCGAGGTTTCGCGCCCCGCCGGCAAGGCAAAAACGTCGAACCCTTTACGCGAATACTAATAGCCCTGTACGGGTTTCGCGCCCCGCCGGCAAGGCAAAAACCCAAAAACCCGGGGAGCCGGCTCCCCGGACCCTCTCAAGTTTTTTTATTTTCACCCCGCGGGTGAAAATAAAAAAAAGTAAGAGGTCAAGCGGATCGGTTCCCTTGCGGGGTACGGGGCGGAGCCCTGTTGTTTCCCCGCGGATTCGGGGCATGGGAAAGCCTTGATTTATTCCGGCAAACGCGCCGGCGGGGTACGGGGTGAAGTCCCGTTGTTTCCCCGCGGATTCGGGGCATGGGAAAGCCTTGATTTATTCCGGCAAACGCGCCGGCGGGGTACGGGGTGAAGCCCCGTTGTTTCCCCGCGGATTTGGGCATGGGAAAGCCTTGATTTATTCCGGCAAACGCGCCGGCGGGGTACGGGGTGAAGCCCCGTTGTTTCCCCGCGGATTCGGGGCATGGGAAAGCCTTGATTTATTCCGGCAAACGCGCCGTTTTAGGATAACGGCGTCGGGTTGAGATATGGAAAAACATATTTGTGCAAGGGGGTGAGGCCATAGGGCAGGTTTGCTGATACCAGGGAAGGCGCGTCAGTCACACAGGGAAGTTCCGGGACACGGAGGTGCCGCGGACGGCAAACAATTACGACAAGGAGGTTGTAAGCAATGCGCGTAATGCACAATATCCCCTCGTTGCAGGCCTATAACGCGCTGACAACGACGAACGCGTCCCTGCAGAAGTCGATACACCGGCTCTCTACGGGACTGCGGATCAACGTGGCCGCGGACGACGCGGCGGGGCTCGCGATATCCGAGAAGATGCGCGCCCAGATCAGGGGCTTGGACCGAGCGGCGGCAAACTCGCAGGACGGCATCAGCATGATCCAGACGGCGGAGGGCGCGCTCACCGAGACGCACTCCATCCTCGACAGGATGCGCGAACTGTCCGTTCAGGCGGCGAACGACACCCTGACGCAGGAAGACCGGCAGTATATCCAGCTGGAGGTCGACCAGCTAAAGGACGAGATAGACCGCATCGCGAGCACCAC
>JAIRKI010000102.1 GCA_031260185.1 Synergistaceae bacterium
TTTTCCGTGATATAAAGCAACGCGTTCAGGAGCGTCAGGTTGTCTATCTCGACATTACCCCGTTGTACCGGAAGAACATGTTTTATCTTATTGTATTGGTCTAAAGTAAGTTTCATGCATAATTTATAACTCTATTCTTGTATAACGTCAACACGCCCTAGAAATGGAATAAAATCAACGCGCTTGACCTCAACGAAAAGCACGATTGGTACTGATTTGGCGCATAAAAAAGGACGCCTATTTGCTTGGGCGTCCCGTTTGATTTTTATCGTACCTACCGCTTGCCTCCGCCTAAAAAGTATGGGTATCACTGAATTTCTTGATGGTTCTATATGGCATGTATCTTCTATCTGAACAACACTCTCTAAATTTATTTCAGTTCACACGCGTAAAAACGCGCGCCGTCACTCGGAACCGTTTTCTGAATTTTCGTCCCCCCTGGATTTCAGGAAATCTCCTATCGTCATGGAAATCTCCTCGGTGGGCACCTGCGGAGCGCGATCCCTGTTCTGTCTGCGCTCTCCGTCGTCCCTGCGCGAACGGTGCTCGCGCTCGCCGCGGGGGGCGTTGTCATCCCTCGTGCGTCTTTCGTCTTCGGGGAGCAGGAGTTTCAGCGACAGCCTGATCTTTCTGTTGGCCGGATCGACCTCCAGGACGCGGGTTTTCACTTCATTGCCCACGGTCAGTATGTCGCCCGGCTTTTCGACCCTGGAGCGGCTGAGTTGAGATATGTGAATCAACCCCTCGACGCCCGGCTCCAGTTCAACGAAAGCCCCGAAATCGGCGAGCCTGATCACCTTTACCGTCACGTCGTCCCCAGCCGCAAACCGCGAACCGACGTCGCGCCACGGATCGTTGAGCTGCTTGTATCCCAGGCTGATTCGTTTTTTCTCCGTGTCTACGTCGAGCACCACGACGGAGATTTTCTGCCCGCGCCTCAAAATTTCCTTTGGATGTTTTATGCGCGTCCAACTGATGTCGCCGATATGTATCAGCCCTTCGACGCCGGGCTCTATCTCCACGAAAGCCCCGAAATCCGTCATGTTGGTCACCGTGCCCTCGGTTTCGGCGCCTTTTGTCCAACGGCTCTCCGCCGATTCCCACGGGTCGGGAAGCGTCCGGCGCATCGAGAGCGATACGCGATTTTTTTCGCGGTCGATGCCGACAACTTTGACTTTGATCCTGTCTCCCTTGGCTACGAGGTCTTTCGCCTTGACGTTGCGCTGCCACGCGAGTTCCGTGATGTGAATCAGTCCCTCGATCACGCCCAGGTCGACGAACACCCCGAAACTCGTGATGCTGCTTACATCGCCCTCCAGAATATCGCCCTCGCGCGCCGAGTCGTAAAATTTTTCGCGTTCAACGCTCATTTTCTCTTCGAGTATCGAGCGTCTCGAAAGGACAAAACGGCGTTTGCCGCGAGCCTTTTCTATGACTTTGGCGGAGAAAGTCTGACCGACCAGCTTGCCTGGGTTTATGCCGCGGCCCTCCTCGGCCAGGTGCGAAATGGGGATGAACCCTTCGAGCCCGTAGCAATCCACTATGAGCCCGCCTTTTACCTTCCTGATGCCTCGCGCTTCGACTGTATCGTTATCGGCGAGTTCTTTTTCCAGCCGGTTCCATCTCTCGTCGAACTCACAGCGCCACCGGCTCAGGGTCAGTTGGGCTTCCTCGCCCTGACTGATGCTGGTTACCTGCACGCGGACCCTGTCGTTTACGGCCGGTTCCCGTTCGGATTCGACCAGAACGGGGTGCGACCACTCCTTCTGGGGAAGGAAACCTTCGCATTTGAAGCCCACGTCCACAAGCCAGCCGTCGTCTTTGGAGTTCACTATCACTCCCTCGACCACCGAACCGCGATGGATTTCGATGTCACCCATCTGCTCCATAAAGCTCTCCATCGTCTCTTCCGCAGCGGGATTTTCCTGCGGTTGCGCCGTAAATTCTCCGTCGCGGATTTCATCCACCATTACCGTCACAGCCTCCTCGGACCTACAGCTTCAATAATTTTGCGGTTAAATCGTTCACGAGCCAGTCGGGGGTGCTTCCACCCGCGGCCACTCCTATTTTGACCTTGTCGCGCAACCACCCCTCGTCCAGTTCTCCGGCGTGTTCTATCCATTTCGCGTCCAAACCGGAGGATCGCGATATTTCCACAAGCGCGCCCGTATTGGCACTGTTTCTGCCGCCTATAACCACGACCGCGTCCACGCTTTCGGCGAGTTTTTTTATCGCCTCCTGCCGTTTGACGGTCGCGCGGCATATCGTATTATATACCCTCAATTCCTCCGTCAAAAATACCAATTTTGACGCCAGAGCGGCCAAATCCGCCTCTCTTTGCGTCGTTTGGCTCAATATGCCTATTTTGGCGCGACGGCCGCGTAAATTTATATACTTTTCGCTTTTGACTACAAGCGCTTCTCCGTCTATATGCCCCAAAATACCCTTCACTTCGGGATGCCCGGAATCTCCGAGAACGACGACCTCGTATCCTTCCCGGCCCAGTTCGGCCGCTTTTTTTTGCACGTTTCGGACGAACGGGCACGTGCCGTCGATAACCATCCGGCATTTTTCCCTCAATTCGGCGTGTTTGCCGCGGGAAAGGCCGTGAGCCCGTATGAAGGCCGCCGCCCCGCCGGGAATTTCCGCGACGCTCGACGCCACTTTCAGGCCGAGCCTCGAAAGCCGTTCTACTTCCTGCGGATTATGTATCGGGTTTCCCATGGCGTAAACGGATTTATTTTCGTGAAGGGCAATTTCCAGATATTCTATCGCCCTTCTGACCCCGAAACACAGCCCGGTCGGATTCGCGATCACAAAATTCACAGCGGCCTCCCGTCCAAAATTCGTACGGCCATGTCGCCGACAACTTTATCGAAATCATGTTCGGAAAAATCATACCACAAAATCGGACGAAATTTACAAAACCATGTCATCTGCCTGCGCGAAAACACCCTGGTCGATTTGATGTCCCCCGCCAGCGCGTCCTCCAAAGTCATCCCGCCTTTCAGATACATAATGAGTTCCCTGTAGCCGAAGCCTCTCATCGACGGATGTTCCGCGGAATAACCCCTCGACAGCAGCCATTCGACTTCCTCGGGATATCCGTTCTCGAACTGCTTTGCAGCGCGCGTCTCTATTTTTTTGTAAAGAACGTCCCTCGGCGCTTTGACGCCGAAATAAAAAATTTTTATGCCTCCAATTTTTTTTCTCTCGCGATACAGTTCGGTGGGGCCTTTTCCCGTGAGTTTCCATATTTCGAGCGCCCTCAAAATTCGATATCTGTCGTTGGGGTGTATCCGAAGCGCCGCGTCCGGGTCTATCTCCCCGAGCAGGGCGTGCATGGCCGCGTTTCCCCTTTCCGACGCCTCGCGCTCCAGGCTCTCCCGTACGTTCGGGTCTTTCGGCAGGCCGTCCGAGAGCATGTTGCCTTCCAGCGCCTTGTAATAAAGGGGGGAGCCTCCGGCGAGTATCGGAATTCCGCCGCGCGCCGCGATCCTCCTCACGGCGTCCTCGGCGCGCCGCACAAAATCGGCGGCGGAAAATTCCTCGTCAGGATCGGCTATGTCGATCAAGTGGTGCGGGACGATCTTTCTGTCCGCGTGAGAAATTTTATCGGTGCCGATGTCCATATACCTGTATATCTGACGGGAGTCAACCGAGACCACTTCCCCGCCAATACGCCTCGCCAGCTCGAAAGCGGCCTTCGTCTTGCCGGCCGCCGTCGGGCCTATTATCGCGTATAACTCGCTATTCATCGTTTGAAGCAAAAATAATAAAACCTTGGGGCTCCGCCCCAAACCCCGCCGGGGAGCAAACTCCCCGGACCCCAATTATAAATAGGGCGCGGGGATCTGGCTCCCTGCCGGGTTCGGGCGGAGCCCGAGATTTTGCTTTTATGTTTTGATCTCATCGTTCGAACCAGCTTTTGAGTTTTTCGCCGGCGAGGAATATCGTCGTGGGACGGCCGTGGGGGCAGCTGTACGGCTGCCGGCATTTTTCGAGCCTGTCGAAAAGCGCCAGCGCCTCATCGCGTTCCACGGCCTCGCCCAGTTTCACGGCGTCGCGGCAGGCCGTCCTCGCCCATCTCCACCACACTTCCCTGTCGCGCTTCGACGGGTCGGTCTCCTCTTCTATGCCCTTCAGCGCGGAACGAAGCGTCTCGAGCGGCGACAGCTTTCCCAATCCGCGCAAAGCGGGGAGCGATGTCATCACCGGCTCGCCTTCCGCGCCTTCGTCTTGCGGAAAATGAAACGCGAAACCCATGTTCGAGAGTTCGTCCCTGTTCCGCGCGACGGCCGAGGCGACCGCCGGAGGAAGTTCCTGGGGCGACAGGAGCGATTGCGACGCAACCGGGCTTCCCGAGAACGAATCCTCTATTCCTTCGTATAAAATACGCTCGTGGGCGGCGTGGGCGTCGACGAGGCAAAGCCCCCTCGGGTCGTCGAACACCAGATACCCGCCCTGGGCTTGTCCCAGATATTTTCTGGACGCGCCCGGTTCGTCGTCCGCGAACAAGTCTTTCGCGACGCCCGGCGCCGGGTCCGACGCGCGCGTGTGTTTGCCGATTTTGGGCATTTCCGGAATATAGTTCTCCCAGGGATTTTGAGAAGTTTCGCGCGGCGAGGGCGGAAAATTCATAGCCGCCGTGTCCTCCCTGAATCCACCGCCGGAGAGCAGGGCTTTTTTGGCGCCCCTCAACACCAGTTCGAATACGCCGCCCTGATGCCTGAAACGCACCTCGGCTTTGGCCGGGTGAACGTTGACGTCTACGTCCTCCGGGCGAATATCCAGCATCACTATCCATTCGCCGAAAATTGACGCACCGGTCGCGTTCAGGGCGCTCCTCACCGTGGCGTCCTGCACCCTGCGGCCGTTCACGAAAGCGGTCAGATTGACGCGTTTCGAACCGGGAAGGGCGTTCCGCCACAAGACGAGCGCGCCATCCGATGAGCGGGCCTCGGCGCGCACGGGACGGGATTCGTCTCCCCACAGCGAGGCCAGCAACTCGTCCGTATTCGACGCGCCTCCGATATCGAGCATATCTTTTCCGTCGCTCGACACCCTGAAACGAATCTCTGGGCGGACGACGGCATAATCCTGAACCACCTGAATTATCCGTTTCAACTCGGAGGCCGCGCTTTTCAAAAATTTTCTTCTCGCCGGAAGATTATAAAAGAGATCGTCAACCTGCACGCGCGTTCCCGGCATACACGGAACTCTCGAACAATAGACGACGGAACCGCCCTCTGTTTTTATCACGCCTCCCAAATCGTCGCCCCGCCTCCTGCTGCGCAGTTCCATGCGGCTCACCGCGGCGATACTCGCGAGTGCTTCTCCCCTGTAGCCCAGCGTGCGGACGCGCTCCAGGTCTTCGAGCGTCGATATCTTGCTGGTCGCGTGCCGTTCGACCGTGAGCGGAATATCGTCCCACGCGATGCCGCAACCGTCGTCCTCGATGACGAGCGACGCCCTTCCGCCCTGAGAGAGCGATATCTTTACGTTCGACGCCCCCGCGTCGATCGAGTTTTCGAGCATCTCCTTCGCGGCCGAAACGGGGCGTTCTATGACCTCTCCCGCCGCTATGCGGCTCGCCACCGTCTCGTCGAGTTTTTTTATCGGCTTTATCGGCATGATTTTTTCGGTCATTTGAGGCCCAATATCTCTCTGCTCTTTTTCCGCAGCCGCGAGATCATTCCAAGGGCCTCGATCGGCGTCATCCGGTTCGGGTCGCACTGCGAGAGTTCCTCTATCACTCCCTCGCGCTCGGCGTCGAAAAAAATTTCCTTCTGCGCGTTTTTTCTGGAAATTTCGGACAACGCCGGCCGCGAATGTCCCGACGACCTTTCGAGTTCGTCGAGTATCTCCTGCGCGCGCGTCACCACGAGAGAGGGCACTCCGGCGAGACGCGCGACTTCCACTCCGTAAGACCTGTCGGCTGGCCCTTCCGTCACTTTGTGCAGAAACCTGATTCCGTTTTTGGATTCCTCGACCGCCATGCTCAGGTTCACGAGCTGAGGGAGCGACAGGTTTGTGAGTTCGTGATAGTGAGTGGCGAAGAGCGCTTTCGTCCGCCCTTCGACGTTGAGGTCGAGAAACTCCAGCACCGCCCACGCTATGCTCATGCCGTCGTAGGTGGACGTCCCCCTGCCTATTTCGTCGAGTATCACGAGGCTGAGCGGCGTGACGTGGCGAAGGATGTTAGCCGTCTCCACCATCTCGACCATGAACGTGCTGCGCCCCAGTGAGAGTTCGTCGCGCGCCCCGATTCGGGTGAAAATCCTGTCGATTATTCCTATCCGCGCTTCCTCCGCCGGCACGAACGAGCCCATGTGGGCCATGAGGGCGACGAGCGCGGCAGTCCTCAGATACGTCGATTTCCCGGCCATATTCGGGCCGGTGATCACCGCGATGCAGCCCGAATCGCTCGCGTCGGGATCGAGCGTTATGTCGTTGGGCGTAAAGGGCGAGGCCGTTTTAGAGCGCTCTATCACAGGGTGACGCGCTCCCCGGATTTTGAAAATTCTGCTTTCGTCCATTTTCGGCCGCACGTACGCGTTGTCCCGCGCGGCCTCGGCGAGCGAACAGAGAACGTCCAGGACGGCTATGGCCGACGACGACGCCTGGCACGACGCGCCGCTGTCCAGAACCCGCGAGACCAGGTCTTTGTAAATCGCTTCCTCGCGGACGCCGATATCCTGCTCGGCCCTGAAGATGCGGCGCTCTATTTCCTTGAGGCGCTCGTTCACGAACCGTTCCCCGCCGGTGACGGTCTGGCGTCTCACATAGTCGAGAGGGGCCTTGTCGGCGAAATTTTTGCCCAATTCCATGTAATATCCGAAGACGGAATTTTTGCCCACTCTCACCTTGAGTCCAGTGCGTTCGCGCTCGGAAGCCTCGAATATCTTCAAATTTTCCTCGGCGTGGGCTATCGCGTCGCGGTAGTCGTCGAGTTCGGGGTCGAAACCGTCGCGGATGACGGCGGAGGTCATATTCCTGGGCAGGTCGGCGATCAGCGCTTTGTCGAGCAAAGCCCGCAAATCCGGCAGATCGGAGACGCCGCCGAATATCGACCCGAGCCCCGCGAATCCGGCGTTCTCCAGGGCGGCGCGGATTTCGGGCAGGGCCGAAAGCGTGTCCCTCACAACGCCGAGGTCTTTCGGGTTTCCGACCTTCATCGAGAGGCGGGATATGGCCCGCTCCATGTCGCCGCATCTCGACATCGCCGAGACGAGTTTTCTCCTGACCGGGTTGTCATCGACCAGAAATTCCACGCAATCGTGCCTGAAGGATATCTCGCCGAGCCGCCGCGAAGGGTGCGACATCCAATCCTTCAGAAGACGCCGTCCCATCGGCGTCGCGCAGCGGTTCAAAACGGAGTAGAGGCTATGCCCCGCCGAGTCGAACAATTCCAGATTGGCCTGCGTCGAGTGGTCCAATATCAACATGCCGTCGGGTATGATGGGGTGGATTTCGTGAACGTGCCCTCCCCCTCCGAACTGGGTTTCCTCCAGATATCTGAGCACGGCCGCCGCGGTTCCCGCCGCATGGTCGCCGTCCTCGACGCCCATCGAGTGAAGCGTGGGAATATTCCATCGCTTGCAAAGCCACGCGGCGCCGTAAGACGCCGAGAACTCGCCCCGCTCGCGGGACACGGCCGACGGGCGCGAGCCGGTCCCCTCCGGCCACACTTCCGCGAAGGCGCTTTCCTGTCCGCGCGGCACGAGAATTTCGCCGGGGGAAAACGTCATGATATGAGAGACGGCCTCGTCGGCCGGGAAGGTCCCAGCCTCCAGTTTGCCCGCGCCCGAGGTGAGAAGGGCAATCGAGACATTATCCGCCCCGAAGTGGACCGCCGCGAGACGCCCCTCGTCTGGAGCGTCCTGCGGCACGTAGGTACCCGGCGTGACGACGCGGATCACTTTTCGCTCGACCAGATTCCTTCCGTCGGGCTCCGTCACCTGATCGCAGATGGCCACCCGCAAACCGGCCGAAATGAGACGTCCTATATATGCGTCGAGAGCGTGGTGCGGAACCCCCGCCATCGGAACCGCCCTGTCCTGATCGCGGGCCGTGAGCGTGATATCCAATATCTCCGACGCTTTCACCGCGTCGTCGAAAAACATCTCGAAAAAATCCCCCATGCGAAACAAGAGAATACAGTTGGGGTATTTGTCCTTCCACTCCGAGTACTGCGCAAGCATGGGAGTCATTTTTACGCCTTCCGGCAGTTTCAAATCAAAAACCTCCTCAAACCTCAGGTTGACGAGTTGAAATTCTTGTGGATACCCTTTATTTCTGGGTTCACGAGATTCGGTTTTTCACCCAGTGGGTGAAAGTTCGATTTCCCTTTAATCGACATTACTGCCGGATTCAA
>JAIRKI010000047.1 GCA_031260185.1 Synergistaceae bacterium
TATTACGTGAACGATGTCCCCCACATAGGGCACGCGTACACGACGATAGCGTGCGACGCGCTGGCGCGCTGGCACCGGATGCGCGGCGACGACACGCGTTTCCTGACCGGCACCGACGAGCACGGGCAGAAGATACAGCAGGCGGCCGAAACGCGCGGCATGACGCCCATACAGCTTTGCGACGAGGTGGTGACCAACTTCAAAAAGCTGTGGGAGAAGCTGGATATCTCGAACGACGACTTCATACGCACCACCGAGGAACGTCACATAAAGGTGACGCGGTATTTTTTCCGAAAACTCATCGAGAGCGGCGACATCTACATGGGAACTTACGAGGGCTGGTACTGCACGCCCTGCGAGACCTATTTTCCCGACGCGCAGGCCGGAGACGGCAAAATCTGTCCCGACTGCAAACGGCCGCTGACGCGCATGTCGGAGGACAGTTATTTTTTCCGCCTCTCAAAATACCGGGACGCCCTGATCCGGCATTACGAGGCCCATCCCGGCGCCATAATGCCGCGCGCGCGCTACAACGAGGTGATGAGTTTCATCCGAGGCGGCCTTCAGGACCTGTCGGTATCGCGCACGACCCTCAAATGGGGGATACCTGTTCCCGGCAATGACCGCCACACAGTGTACGTCTGGCTCGACGCCCTCATTAACTACATTTCGGCCGCAGGTTATCCCGAGAAGGGCGCGAAGTGGGAAACCTGCTGGCCGCACGTGCGCCACATGGTAGGCAAGGACATCATCAGGTTTCACTCGGTGATATGGCCCGCCGTGCTGACGGCGATGGGGCTCAATCCCCCCGTCCGCGTGTTTGCCCACGGCTGGTGGACGGTCGAGGGCGACAAGATGTCGAAGTCGAAGGGCAACGTGGTGGACCCGTTCGAGATGGCGGATATATACGGCACGGACGCGTTTCGTTATTTCGTCCTCCGCGAGGTGCCGTTCGGCAACGACGGCGATTTTTCGGAGATGGCGCTCGTGAGCCGCGTCAACTCGGATCTCGCGAACGACATGGGGAATCTGTTGAACCGTACGCTCCAGATGATAGAAAAATACAGAAACGGCAAACTGCCGCCGGCTTCGGTCTTCGCGCGCACCAGGGATATCGACTCGGCCTTGCGCGATATGGCCGTCTCCACGCTCGCCGACATGGACGCCAGGATGGATGATTTCTCGCTCGACGGCGCGTTGAAGGCGCTTTGGGCGTTAATCGGGGCGGGCAATAAATACATAGACGAGACGCGGCCGTGGAAACTCGGGCATGACGACCCGGACGAACGGCTCGACGTGGTTTTGCGGACGCTCTGGGAGGTGCTGAGGCTCGCCGCCCTGCTCGCGTATCCCTTCATGCCGGATACCGCCGCGCGGATTAACGCGCAGTTGGGCCTGGAGGGCAGCCCGTCCGACGAGCGTTATCCCAAATGGGGCTGGGGAAAATCGAACGCCGATATCAATGTGAAGAAGGGCGAAGTGCTGTTTCTCAGAATCGACATACCTAAATGGAAGGCCGGTTACGACGCCCGGATGAAAGCCAGAGCCGCGGCCCTCGACCCCGCTTCCTCGGGCAAAGAGCCGTCCGCGTCTTTCGACGCGGAACACAAACCTCAGATAGAAATCGACGATTTCAGCAAACTGGAGATACGCGTGGCGAAAATAGAGAGCGTCGAGACCGTCGAGAAAGCCCAAAAACTTTACAAACTCAACCTCGACCTCGGTTTCGAGCGCCGCGTGATAGTGTCGAGCATAAGGGAATTTTTCACTCCCGAGGACTTGACCGGCAAAAAAATTCTCGTTCTCTGCAACCTCAAACCGGCCAAATTCAGAGGCATCGAGAGCAGCGGGATGCTCTTCGCGGCCGAGGCCGACGACGGAACGGGGGAGATAATTTCGCTCGCGACGGTGGACGACGGCTTCCCGCCCGGAGCGCCCGTCCACTGAGGCGAGGCGCGTCATGAGCGGCGAAATACGTTTTTTCGATTCGCACTGCCACCTCGACATGGAAGCGTTCAGCGGCGATTTCGACGCCGTCGTTTCGAGAGCGGGGGAGGCGGGGGTGAGGCGCGCGCTGCTCGTCGCGTGCGACGTTCGTTCGAGCTTCGAGGTCATCCGAATCGCGCGCGAGGTCAAGCGTCCGGACATCGCTTTTTTAGCTTCCGCCGGCGTGCATCCTCACGAAGCCGGCACCGTGCGCGGCGGCTTGCCGCGCGAGCTGGAAGAATTGGCGGACGCGAGCGAAGCCGCGGCCATCGGTGAAATAGGGCTCGACTACTATTACGACAATTCCCCGCGCGATATCCAGATGGCCGTCTTCGAGACGCAGATGGAGTGGGCCGAGCGGGCGAAAAAACCCATACTCGTTCACCTGAGAAACGCCCAATCGAGAGACGCCGGGGATGCCTACGGAGAAGCGATGACGGCCATAGCGAACCACACGAAATTATCGGGCGGCGTGATTCACTGTTTTTCCGGCAACATCGGCGACGCGCGGCGGGCTTTGGATTTGGGTTTTTACATCTCGTTCGCTGGCCCGATCACTTATCCGAAATCGTCTGAATCGCGCGAAGCCGCGGTCTACGTCCCGACCGACCGCGTACTGTGCGAGACCGATTCGCCGTATCTCGCCCCGCGGTCGCGCCGCGGCAAACGAAACGAACCGGCGAATGTCCGCGAGGTATACGAAAAAATCGCGCAACTGCGCGGCGTAAGCCTGAATGAGTTTTCGGCCTCCGTGTGGGAAAACGGCGAAAGGCTGTTCGGCGGGGGGATCATCGGATCGTAAAGGAAACGCTGAATAAATCGCCTTTATAGCTTCAAATTTTCACCGAGGTGATTAAAGAACTTCTGTCTCCATTATTATATTCTTGGAGTCTTGACCAGTTCTGTTTGGAAATCCGCAGGTATTGTGAATTCAAGATTTTGGAAGTCTCCGAGCTGATTCTTATTTATTTATGTCGTCTTCGCTTTATATTTACAATACAATTGGGAACCTCTAGAAATCGGCTTTTATAGCGATTTCATATAATCTATACTATGCGGCATTCTGTAGGCAGCTGAAAATAGGCTATTTACGGAGCGATATATATAGTATAGTATCTTAACTTAAGTGGTATAAAGTTATTCGGGAATCATCCGAAAATATATGTATGGCATACAGCGCGGATTACCGAAAAGCGGCGATAGTTTTCAAGCAGGGGGGACACAC
>JAIRKI010000081.1 GCA_031260185.1 Synergistaceae bacterium
CGAATGAAAGAATACCGCAAAATATTTACTCGGCACGACAAGCTCGATGTGATGTTCATGGCTTATATACATTGGGGGCCGGCGTTTATACTCTTGCGTAGCGTCAACACGCCCTAGTATTGCCTGGTATATATATTTTTTCGTCAAACGCGTTATTTAACCGCGTTTATTTCCCGTTTTTGATGTAAAATACGATATGATGTAAATACGTTCGGTGTCTGAGAGGGTCGGCTGATGAGCGGTCATCGCGAGGAACAGAATTATATCGCTCCCGATTTTGAAATTCTTTACGGAGAGCTCGGCGATCTGCGGAGCGAACTCGCGATTATGTTCGAGGAACTGGAATTTATCAACAGGGTGGTCATTCCCCGCACACGGAACAATTACCTCATCAAAGTCGGCGCCTTGCGGGTGGAACTGCTTCAGGCGCAGGTCCGCGTCATGAAAACCAGCCGCGGGATAGAGCTTCTCCGCTCCAATATCGACACGGGCGAATCGATTTTACTGAACGATATCGATTACAGGATCGAGAGCGAGTTCAAGGAGTGGGACGCGAGGCTGGTCCATGAGCTGGCTCAGATAGAGAACGCGAAAGCGCGTTTTTCGTCGTTTGTCCCGTCGGAGGACGAGAACGAGGCAAGGATGATATTCCGCACGCTCTGCCGCAAGCTCAGCCCAGAGATAAACCCTGATCAGTGCGACGAGGCCAAATCGCTCTGGCCGAGCGCCTGCGCGGCGTCCGCGAACGGCGACCTCTTTCGCCTGAAAGCGCTCCTCATAATGTCGGATGATTATCCGGACAGTTACGATCTCCCCTGCAACGTCGGCGCGATGAGGGAAAACAGCGCGGCGCTGAAGGAGCGTATAGCGCGGGCGCGCACCCAACTGCGCAACGTGAAGTCTCATCCCGTTTTCGAATGGATGGCCCTGCTTCAGGACAGCAAACGCCTGAACGAGGAACAAAACCGCCTACGCGCCGAGATTGCCAGCATGAACGCCAAGCACGCCGCGCTGTTCGAAACGCAGAAATCGCTGGAGCTCCGCGGCGTGAAAAGATAAATCCGTCACCACTCTCCCTTGACGAAAGGTCAATTCGTGAGTTCCCGAACCTTCTCCGGGACAGACCGGCTATCCGGAAAGGAAATACGTGAATATACCGAGAATCGAGGTCGGCTACCGCGTTCCGCCGAAGTCGAACACGGCGGAACCATGGTTTTTTAACAAACTGAAATTATTCAATATCGTCTCCGGGCTGCTTAGAAACCCAGATTCAAACACATGGCCACTGAATAGTTACAAAATTTTTACGGGGGCGGTTGTGGTGTCTCGATTTGAATTTGTAAGCCGCCGGTTGGCGTGTGCTTTTGCGGTTTTGACCCAGGCGCGGAAAAGTGGTAAAATTTCCGTGCGAAGACGATAATTTAATTTCTGGGGAGGTAAAAACGGTATGTCGAAAGGTAAAAAATTGGCGGCGGCGTTTATTTTCGCGTTTTGCGCGGCGTTGGCGGCGTATTCGTGCGCGTTCGCGGCGGCGACACCGGCGGCGCCCGAGGAGAAGGTCGGCGCCATCGAACCGCAGAAGGTGCTGTTTCAGCATCCGAAATACGAACAGATCCTGCAACAGATAAAGAGCATCGCCGACCAAAAGCAAAACGAGGCGAAAACGGCGATAGATAAGGAATCGGACAACGGCAAAAAAGCCGAAATTTTCCAGAACATGCGGCGTACCATAGCGGAAGAAGAACAAAAACTGATGCAGCCGCTTTTCAGGGAAATCGACCTCGCCGTCCGCACGATCGCGACAGCCAAGAAGATAACGGTGGTGGTGGACAAGACCGCGTTATTTTACGGGGCGGTGGACATCACCGACGACGTGGTGCAGGAATTGAAAAAGAAGAACGCGAGCGGCGGCTAGACTTTCGCCATGTTCGGGCGTTTTGCGTGATTTTGAGACCCCCCTGCGCGAGGAGGGGGGTTTTGTGTTAGGATATTGTAAAGAGGCTGTAAAATGAGGAGGCGGAAATATGTCTGAACTGAAACTGAGCTGTGAAACCATGGAAATACCGGATGAATGCAATATCATCGTCGGGCAGTCGCATTTTATCAAGACCGTCGAGGATTTGTTCGAAGCGCTCGTGACTTCCTCCCCGTCGCTGAAATTCGGCATAGCTTTCTGCGAGGCTTCCATAGAAAAACTCGTCCGCAGGGACGGCAACGACCGGGCCCTGGTGGACTGCGCGGTCAAAAACGCCCTCAAGATAGCCGCCGGGCATGTTTTCGTGGTCGTCATCAGGGACGGATATCCCATAAACGTCATGGCGCGCGTAAAAGCCGTGCAGGAGGTTTGCGGCGTTTTCGCGGCGACGGCCAACCCGCTTCAGATAATAGTGGCCGGGAGCGAACAGGGCCGCGGGGTGATAGGGGTAATAGACGGAGGCTCGCCCGTCGGCGTCGAGGACGAGGCGGGCGAACAGTGGAGAAAAAATTTGCTCCGAAACGTGATAGGTTATAAGAGATGAAAAAAACATGCAGGGGCAAACCCGCGTGTTCGCCCGGATAAAATTGAGACAAACCGGAGACCCGAACGGAACATGCCTGACATGAGAAGAGGCGGAAGAAACAAGCCCGAGGCCGCGCGCCGGGCGAAAAAAACGGCGCTTCGGATAATCCCCCTGGGAGGATTGGGGGAGATCGGGAAAAACATGACGGCGGTCGAATACGCCGGCGATATGATAGTGATCGACTGCGGCCTTAAATTTCCCGAGGAAGAGATGTTGGGGATAGACTTCGTAATACCGGACGTCCAATACCTTGTCGACAATAAAGAGAAAATGAGGGGCATTTTCCTGACCCACGGACACGAGGACCACATAGGCGCGGTGTCGCTGGTTCTGCCGCGCGTGGACTCGCCGATATACGGCTCGCCACTCACGCTCGCGCTGGTGGAGCACAGGCTGCTGGATGTCCGAACGCCATACAAGCCGGTATATAACGAGGTGAAAGCCGGAGAGACCGTGAAAGCGGGGTGTTTCGAGGTGAGTTTCATTCGCGTCTCGCACTCGATACCCGACAGCATGGCCCTCTTCATAAGGACTCCGGTGGGCACGTTGCTTCACAGCGGCGATTTCAAACTCGACATGACCCCCGCCGGCGGCGACGGCACCGATTTGGCGGCGCTCGCGGCATTCGGCAGGGAGGGCGTCACAGTGCTTCTGTCGGATTCGACCAACAGCGAGCGGGCGGGTTTCACCATCTCCGAATCCGTCGTCGGCCGGACGCTCGAAAACGTGTTCAGACAGCACAAAGACCACAGGATCGTGGTAGCCGCTTTCGCGAGCAACCTCTACCGGGCTGCTCAGGTGTTCGCGATTGCCGCGCGTTTCAACAGAAAAGTCATGCTCATAGGCCGCAGCATGATCTCGTATGTGGAGCTGGCGATAAAACTGGGGTATGTCAATACCGCGCGCGAACTCTTCGTGACGCCGCAGGAAGCGGAAAAACTGCCCCCGAACAGGACGGTGGTGATGACGACCGGAAGCCAGGGGGAACCCTTTTCCGGGCTCGTGCTGATGAGCAAGGGGGAACACAAACAAATCCGTCTGGGCGAGCGGGACACGGTCGTCATCTCGGCCACCCCGATTCCGGGCAACGAAAAATTGGTGAGCAATACGATAAACAGGTTGTTCGAGTGCGGTTGCGACGTGATATACGAGCGCGACATGGCGGTACACGTCTCGGGGCATGCCTCGCGGGAGGAACAGAAGATACTGATGAGTCTCGTGAAGCCGAAATATTTCATACCGGTGCACGGCGAATACCGGCACCTGGTGCGTCACTCGCAGCTTGCCTCGGAGATGGGAATATCCGCGAAAAATATTTTTGTGGCGCGCAACGGAGACGTGCTGGAACTCGACCCCTCGGGAAATATGAGGAAAGGTTCGCGTGTCGCGTCGGGCTCGGTGCTGGTGGACGGAGTGATGCTCGGCGAGTTCGAGGGAAGCCTGCTGCGGGAACGCAGGGAATTGTCGGAGAACGGCGTGATGGCGGTCTCGGTGGTGGTCGACGGTGAGTACAGGCTCGTCGCCGCGCCGCAGATAGACAGCCGTGGTAGCATATACGGATTCGATGAGGAGAACATGCGGCCCGACATAGCGTCAGCCGTGGAACGTGCCCTCGACAACGTCCGAAGCGGCGCCGCCGACAGTTCTTCCCTGGTCACCGAGATTCGCAGGAAAATCAGGGATGTCATAGGAAAAAATTACAGGGCTTATCCCGGCGTCATGCCTCTGGTAAGCGTGATAGGGACGGAGGGCGGACGTCGCGTCCGTGGCGGCGAAAACGGCGGGTCCCGCAAATCGCGCGCTGGAAAACCAGCCCGGCGAAAACGCGGAAAGGTCGTGTAGCGCTGTTGACGCAAATCGCACACGTGTTCCTCGATATCCTGGGCAATCTCGAACGCGTGGCCGACCACGCCCATAACGTGGCTCTGATAGTCAGGGATATACAAGTCATCCATCACAGTCAGGCGGTAAAATGACATGGATTTCGGCACGGTGAGTTCCGGCGCTTTGATACTGGGCCTGGTTCAGGGAGTGACCGAATTTTTGCCGGTCAGCAGTTCCGGCCATCTCTCTCTCGCGAAAATCATCGCCTCGTTCGATAACGTCCCGATGGCGTACGACATAGTTTTGCACGCGGCCACGCTTATGGCCGTCGTCATCTATTTCGCGCGGGATATCGTATCAATACTTTTCGAGTGGTTTTACGGCTTCGTCAACGCCAACGCCCGCAGATGGGCCGGATGGCGGTTCGGATGGGCCGTTATCGTGGGCACACTCGTCACCGCTCCGTTTGGAATTTTGCTGAAACCGCTGGTGACATCCGCCGCATCCGATTTGTTGTGGCTCGGCGTGAATTTTACGGTGACCGGCCTGCTGCTGCTTTCGTCGCGTTTCATTTCCGAAGGCGACGCCGCTGTCGACACGCGAAGCGGTATTTTAATCGGACTGCTTCAGGGGATCGCCGTTTTCCCCGGCATTTCGCGTTCGGGCGCCACGATATGGGGGGGGCTCGTCTCCGGTATCTCGCGGAGGGACGCGTTCAAATTTTCATTTCTTCTGTCTGTTCCGGCCGTAACCGGGGCGGTGCTCTTGGAACTGTACGATCTGGGATTGCCGGGATTCGCCGCCTCTCTGCCGGAAGGCTGGATTTGGGGCGCGGCGGCGGCGTTTTGTTCGGGTATGATTTCGCTGATCTTATTGGCGAAACTCGTCCTCAGCGACAGGTTATGGGTTTTTTCGCTTTACTGTTTCGCGCTCGGCGGATTCGCCATATTTTATTCCCTGATGGGGGCGTCATTCGGTTGACGCGGCTCATTCTCGCGTCCGAAAGCCCCCGAAGGCGCGAGATAATGGCCTCGGTCGGGTTTGATTTCGAGGCGGTATCCCCGGGGATAACCGAGAAAACCGTTTCCGGCGAGACGCCGCGCGATATGGCGCGCCGCCTCGCGGAAGAAAAAGCCGCCGCTGTCTCCTCTCGGATGCCGGACGCGCTGACGATAGGGGCAGACACCGTCGTCGATCTGGACGGCGCGCCGCTCTCGAAGCCGCGCGACAGGGACGACTCCAGACGCATGATAAACATGCTGAACGGGAGGGCTCATCTGGTTCATACGGGCGTCGCGCTTGCTTTCGGCGGCCGCGTGACAACGTCAGTGACGGAGACGACGAAGGTTTTTTTCGGCAATCTTGAACCCGGCGAGATCGAGGAATTCGCGGCTTCCGGCCTCGGCGACGACAAAGCCGGGGCGTATGCCGTTCAGGGACGCGGGGCGCTGCTCGTGGAGAGGATCGAAGGATGCTACAGCAACGTCGTCGGCCTTCCGATATACAGATTGAAAAAAATGCTCGAACGTCTCGCGCCCGGACTCTCTTAAGGGCTCAAGGGGACCGGTCCCCTTGCGGGGTACGGGGCGGAGTCCCGTAGGTTTGCCCGCGGCTTTGGACGTATAATTGTTCTTAATTGATACGACGATTGGAGTTGTTCTCATGACGGATGGCCCGAAAAAAACGGCGGTCTCGGCATGAAGCCCGAGGACGCCGGCGGCGGAACGGAACCGCCTCGGAGCGGATCGGGCAGGCGGTTAAACCGTCGTTCCTGGGTTTCCGGCAGGAGGCCCGCCGGGGGAAAATTTTTGGATTTCGCGAAGTTTTTCCGGGCGTTTCTTCTGTTCGCGGTCATCATGTCCGCCCCCGATCTCTTCCGCAGGGTACGGATCGAGACCGATCACAGGACTGTGGGCATGGTCGCTGAATACCGCGATATCGTACTGTTGTCGCGGCAGGCGGGCGAATCGGTCGATGAGACGTGGAACCGCGTGAGGGACGCCGGAATCGTCGGGGTATGCGTCTCGGAATTGACCGGCAAAGATCTCGCCGCCGGTTTTCTTCCAATGTACTACGGCTCTCTCGCTGTATTCAGGCCCATCCTGCGTCTCGCTTTGCCGTTTCCGCTCGACAGGGCGGCCATTCTCGCGGAAAATACCGACCCGATGCTCGAAACCGTCGTCGATTACCTGCGGACGCGATACCGCGGGATCGTCACGCTTTCCATGACCGAGGGGACGCTCATCGTCCTGCCGCAGGCGACGGACGAGCTGGCCGACGCCGGCGTCATGCCCGATTTCGCCGCGCTTTCTTTCGCGGAAAGCGCGCGCGCGCGCGTCGTGTATCGCCCGCAGTCCGCCTCCGGGGTCGACGGCGAACGCACGGCGGCGAGCGTGGAATGGCTCAAACGGCATTATCCGTCGATTTCGTGCGTACTTCCGGCGGGTCAGATGGTTGCCGGTTATCCCGATCTCGCGCCGTTGATCGAAACTTTGAGAGAGCTGGAACTTCCCGTAGCCCAGGCGGAGTTTGTGCGGCAGATAGGCGTTCAGGAATTGTATTCGGGCGCGGCGCCGTCCGTCATTCCGCTGCACAGCCTTGCCAGGGATGAATTGATATCGAGAAGGATGTCGAGGGCGCAGGTGATCGAGCGTATGGTTCGCGCCGTACACGAACGCTCCGTCAGGCTGCTTCTTCTCCGTCCGTACGAATTGTACGGCGTCGGCAAGCTGATTCCGTTTATCGACGATACGAGGACGATCGGGGAAAAACTGAAATCCCGCGGATATTCCCCGGGCTGGCCCGGGACGATCCCGATGAGAACATCGTCGCCCGGATCGGCAATGGGCGTGGCCATGGTATTTCTCGCCTGCGTGTGGTCATACGCGCGGAGGTTTCGCGGTTACGGTCACAAAGTATCCGGCGCCGAAGCGGCCGTCGCGCTGCTCTGCGCGGCGGCGCTGGGATTTTGCGCCTGGAAGGCGCCGGCCGTCTCCAAAATACTGGGCGGGCTCACGGCCGCCATGGTCGCCGCGGAGGCGACGTTATGGGCCCTCGACGCTTACGAAAGACCCATTTACGGTCTGTTGGCGGGTCTGCTGATCACTGTCGCCGGGGGCGCCGCCATAGCTTCTTTTTACGGGACCACAACGGCCATGCTGCGGCTCTCCCCATTTTCGGGCGTCAAACTGACGCTGCTGCTCCCGCCGATACTGGTCGCGGCGAATGACCTGAAACTGAGGATATACCCCGAATCGCCCTCCGATATACTGCGCCGGCCCCCGCTTTGGGGAGAGCTGATACTGGCAGGGGGCGTCCTGTGCGCGGCGGCCGTTCTCACCGTCAGAAGCGGCAACGTGTCTTTTGTCCCGGGCTGGGAGGTCGATTTTCGCGACTTCCTCGAGCGGATAATGTGGGTCAGGCCCAGAACCAAGGAATTTCTCGTCGGATACCCCTGCGTGATAATTTACTTCGCGCTCGAAAGAAGGGGCAGGCTCGAACGTTACCGTGAAATTTTCAGGCTCGGCGCGAGCATGGCTTTTTCCGGCGCGGTGAATTCGTTCTGCCATTTTCACACGCCGCTGATATTGTCCGCCATAAGGGTGGCAAACGGCTGGATTCTGGGGATCGCCGCCGGTATCCTCACCATCGTGATAGCGGATTACGTTGGGGCTCCGCTCTGGAAAAAATTCGCAAGGCTGTTCGCGTGATCTCAAACCGCTGGATCAAAACCTCGGGCTCCGCCCGAACCCGCAAGGGAGCAAGCTCCCTTGACCCTCTTGCATTTTTTAATAAGGGGTCAAGGGGACTTGTTCCCTTGCGGGGTACGGGCGCCCATAGGCCCGATGCGCCTACGGGGCTCCCCGAGGTTTTTGATATACTCTTGGCCGGCTACTTCGGGTTCGGCAATCTGGGAGACGAACTGCTGGCCAAAGCCGCCGTCGATAACCTCGCCGCGCTCGGGATCGCGCGCGAACGAATGGCCGTACTTTCCAACGACACTGACGGCAGCGCCTCGCGTCTGGGGATAAAGGCTTTCAACCGGTGGAATCCGGCGAGCGTCCTCGGCGCGCTCGGAGCTTCGCGCGCGCTTCTTTTTCCCGGCGGCGGCATTTTTCAGGACGCGTCGAGCGCGAGGTCGTCGATATATTATTGGTCGTTGATTCGCGCCGCTCACGCGAGACGCGTTCCGGCGGGGGCCGTGGCGCAGTCCGTCGGGCCTCTTCGCGGCGCGCTCGCTAAAAAACTCACCCGCAACGCCCTGTCGGTTTGCGAATACGTCTCGGTCAGGGATTCGGCGTCCGCGGACGTGATGTCGTCGATGAATCTGAGATGCGGCGTCACGCCCGACCCTGTGCTTGGCTTCGAGTTGCCGCGGGCGGTTTCCCGGGGGACGGCGCTCGTGAACATGCGCCCCGCGCGCGGCGAAGCCCGCGCCGCTCCGGTCGCGGAAGCGGCGAAACGGATGTCGGATTCCGGCATGAAAATAACGTACGTCGCCATGTCGGGCGAGGACGCGTCGTTCATGCGGAAATCGCGGGACGGGGGCGAAATCCCTGGCGGTGAAATATCCGAACCCCGGGACGCGGAAGATTTTTCCCGAATCGCGCGGGACGCCGAGGCCGCGGTGGGAATGAGACTGCATTTCGGCGAGCTGTCCATGCTGTGCGGACTGGCCGTGGTATTGTCGCCGTACGACCCAAAAGTGCGGTCTTTCGCGTCCGATTGGAATATCGAACTATTGACGGAGAGTGAAAATAACGAAAACTTTGATATAATGCGGTCATTGACAAATTCGCGCTTTGGGGATAAAAAAAATTTGACGGAAGTTCGTCCCCGGATCGCGGCAGATTTTAAAAAAGCTCTCGGCCGGTTGCTGGGGTAAGACGATGGATTCCAAAAAAGCGCGGTGAACTCGAGAAAATCGCTCTCGGGCGCGTTTCAGGGCCGAGATGTTCGCGGGAGGTAATGATGGATATCCGATTTTCCGGGGTGAGCAAAATATTTTACCCGGACATAACCGCGTTGGAGGACGTTTATCTCGAAATACCCAAGGGTGAGTTCGTATATCTCGTCGGGCCGACCGGTTCCGGCAAGACTACTTTGCTCCGTTGCGTAACGAGGGAAGTTGCGCCCACGAGAGGCCAGATTACCGTCGGCTCGTTTTCGTTGCGCAAGATAAACAGGCTTGACCTCTCCATTTTCAGACGCGACATCGGCATCGTCTTTCAGGATTTTTGCCTGCTCCCGCACCTGAACGTGTTTGAAAACGTGGCGTTCGTGCTGGAGGTGCTCGGTGCCCCGCCGCGCGAAGTCAAGGAACGCGCGGGAGAGATACTGGACCGGGTGAACCTCTGGCGCCGGCGGTTCCTCTATCCGCCTCAGCTTTCCGGCGGCGAACAGCAGCGGGTGGCCGTGGCGCGCGCCATAGTCAATTCGCCGTCAGTGCTGCTGGCCGACGAACCCACGGGCAATCTCGACCTGCGCACGGCGGAGGAGATCACGCAGCTGATAATGTCGATAAATTCCCTCGGCACCACCGTGATAATGGCCACGCACAACCAGCGTCTGGTGGACGCGTTCCGACAGCGCGTGATCGTGATAAAAGCCGGCAGAGTCGTCAGGGACGAGAAAAGAGGAAGGTACAATCCGGATGGGGAGCTTTAAATACGTCCTGAGAGACGGCGCGCGGCTCATCATAAGGCACTGGGGCCTCTCTTCCCTGACCGTCGTGACCTCGATGGCGGTCTTCTATCTCATCGGCGCTTCTGTCTTGCTGGTGCTGAACGCGAGGCATATCGTCAATTTTTTGGAAGGGGAACTGTCCATACACGCTTACCTCACTCAGGGCGCCGATCTCGAAACGGCGGCGCGGCAGGCGGCCGCCCTGAACCACGTCAAAGAAGTCAGGATAATAACGCGCGAAATAGCGCTCGAGCGCCTCAAACGGAGAATGCCCGACAGGGCGGAATCCGTCACGATTCTCGGCGAAAACCCGCTTCCGGCGAGCCTTGAAATCGCCGTCGACCGGGCGGACAGCATAGAATCGGTCGTGACGTCGCTCGCCGCCATACCGCTGGTGGACGACATCGTCTACGCCGGCGGCCTCGCCGAAAAATGGGCGAGATTCTCCCGTTTCGCGGGGAGATTCTCGCTCGCCGTATTGCTCGTCGCCGTCACGGCCTCGGCGGTGGTGCTGTTCAATACCATACGTATCGCGGTCTACTCCAAAGAGGAGGAAATAGGAATCATGCTCATGGTGGGAGCCACGCCGACGTTCGTGGCGATGCCGTTTGTGTTGCAGGGCGTGATCCTGGGCGGCATAGGCTCTTTCTGCGCGAGCATCCTCCTGGCGCTGAGCTATCACGGGATCGCGGCGCGCCTCAAGGAGATGGTGCCGTTTTTGCCCCTGCTTGAGCAGCATACGGTGATGCTCAAACTCGGGCTGATACTGGTCGGGGCCGGAGCGACCGTAAGCCTCATAGCGAGTCTCGTGGCCGTCGAGGCTTTTACCAGACGGGCCATGAAGCCCCTTTAGACCTTTATAATCGGAAGGAGTATAGAAAGAGATGTCGGAATTGGAAAAAAGGCAGGATAAAAGGATATTTATGTTGATTGTCTCGGTTTTGGTGTCAGCCGCGTTTTTCGCGGGCCGCTCATACGCCGCGGCCCAATCTCCGAACGCCGATAATATCAACAATATAGAGAAGGAACTCGCGAGTCAGCAAAAGAGGCTGGACACGATGGAACGCGAGATCAAAAAAAACAACGCCAAACTGAAGGACGCCAAAAAAAAAGAAGAACGCGCCATCAACGATATATCGAAACTCAGCAATCAACTCGCCGAGGCCGAACAAAGGCTCAACGTGACTGAACTGAAACGGCTTCAGATCACCAAAAAGCTCACCGAGACCACGGCCGGGATCAAGAAAACGGAGTCCCGTATAGCCAGGGCCAAAAAATTGCTCGAGGAACGCGTGATCGCCGTCTACAAATACGGCGGGGCCGCCGAATTCAGCCTGCTCATGTCGGCGTCGGGCACTCAGGACGCCCTCGATACGTCGTACATGCTCACCAGAATAGCCGAACAGGATAAGGCGCTGATAGACAATCTGATCTCGGAAAAAAACACCATGGACAAGGCGAAGGCCGAGTTGGAAAAACAGCGCAAGGAACTTGAGCGAAGAAACGAGGAGATAAAAAAACAGAAGGCCTCGATACAGAAGACGACCAACGAGAGAAACAGTATGCTCCAACAGGCGCGCAAGGACAAGGCCATGTTCCTGGCCGAGCAGGACGAGCTGCTGAAGGCCTCGATGGAACTGAAGTCCAAGGTCAACGACCTCCTGGCGCGGAAAAAAAGGGACAGCGGCAAGGGAGGCACCCCGCTCTATTACAAGGGCGGCAAATTCGCCTGGCCGCACAGGGGAAATGTAACGAGCCCTTACGGCACCAGGACGCACCCGGTTTTCAAGACAAAGACCACGCACACCGGGATCGATATAGACGGGAATAAGGGCGACCCCGTCAGGGCCGCCGCCGACGGCGAAGTTTTGTACACGGGATGGCTGAGGGGGTACGGCCAGGTCGTCGTCATAGACCACGGCGGAAACCTCACCAGCGTGTACGCGCACCTGTCCGGAATAGACACGGCGGAGAATGCCAAGGTGAAGACGGGCGACAGGATAGGGAGAGTCGGCTCGACGGGCGTGACGACAGGGGCTCATCTTCATTTCGAGGTTCGCGTGAACGGCAACACCCAGGATCCCATGAAATATTTGCGGCGGTAAATTTTTTTTGAAAGCTGATGATGTGTGATGTTTAAAAGATTTCGCGATATCCTGCTCGGAGTTTTTATGGGGGGGTTCATGGTAACGGCGATCATCGGCGCTTTCGCCTCGGAGTACGGAAGCGAGTGGTCGCGTCTGCTGCCCTTCACGCAGCATGATTTAATGACCATGAGACAGGTGAGAAACAATATCGAGGCCTTTTTTATCGACGAGGACAAACTGCCCGGCGAACGGAAATTGTTCCACGGTTCGTTAAAAGGCATGGTGGCGGCCGTCGGCGATCCTTACACGAGATTCCTCGATCCCGAGCAATTGAGCGAGGAAGACATGGAGATGGAGGGCGAGTACGGCGGCCTGGGAATGTATATCGGCGCGCGCGACGGGAAAATACTGGTGATAAGCCCGATCGAGGACACTCCGGCGTTCAGGGCCGGAGTCAGGCCTCTCGACGAGATCGTGAAAGTGGACGACGACGTCGTCGTCGGCATGGACCAGAACGACGTGGTGAAACGCCTCAGAGGCGAACCTGATACGGGCGTCACGGTCTGGATGCGGAGAACCGGCGAGGACGAACTCAAGTCTTTCGATATGACGAGGGAGATAATAAACGTCAAGACCGTCCGCTCCGAAATGATGGACGACGTTGCCTACATCAAGCTGAATAATTTTCACCTGAAGAGCGCGGTCGAGCTGCGCGGCGCGATAGACGCGGCCGAGTCGCGGGACGCGGGCGGAATCATCCTGGACGTGAGGAACAATCCGGGCGGCCTGCTCGATGTCGCCGTCGACGTGGCGTCGCTTTTCCTGGACGGTAAATTGGTGGTGAGCCTCAAAGGGCGCGTCGATCGCGCGGGCGACAAATTGTACGCGGAAAGGGGACTTGCCACGGATTTGCCGGTGGTAGTGCTGATGAACGAGGGTAGCGCCAGCGCTTCCGAGATAGTCGCGGGGGCGATTCAGGATCACGGCAGGGGGCCGCTCGTGGGGACGAAGAGTTACGGAAAGGGGTCGGTTCAATCGCGCTTTCCCCTTCCCGAACGCTCGGGCATGTATATAACGATCGCGAGATACGCGACGCCCTCGGGCGCGATAATCGACCACAAGGGCCTGACGCCGGATTACGAGGCGGAGGGAGAGCCGAATCCTGTGACGTCGGGGGATAAACAACTGCAAAGGGCTTTGGAAGTGATGAGTGAAATGCTTCACGGGGCTCCTGGAAAATCGGAATATTCACTTCGGTGATTTTTAGCGGATTGGTCAGACCCGCGAAGGGGGAATAACGATGGGAGCGGCGGTTCAGGCGCTTGTCGGCGCTCAATGGGGCGACGAGGGAAAAGGCCGTGTCGTCGACGCTTTGGCGAAGGAAGTCGGCGTGGTGGTTCGTTATCAGGGAGGCGCGAACGCGGGGCACACGGTGGTGGTGGGGGGGAAAAAGCACGTTTTTCACCTTCTGCCATCCGGAATGCTCTACCCCAACCGTTTGTGCGTCATAGGAAACGGCGTAGTGCTGGATCCCGAACAACTGATAAAGGAAATAAACGAACTCGACCCGGCGCCAGGCGACATCGGGACAAGGCTCGCGGTGAGCCGGGCGGCTCATGTGGTGATGCCCTGTCACAAACGCCTCGACGCGGCTTCCGAGGCGTTCAGGAAGAAAAACGACCCCGGCTCCGTCATCGGGACTACCGGCCGCGGCATAGGCCCGTGCTATGTGGACAAATACAACCGCACCGGCATCAGGGCGGAGGATTTGGTCTCGCCGGAGTCTCTCGAAAAAAAACTGCGCCTCAATATTTCCGAAAAAAATCCGGTGCTCGAGAAAATTTACGGCGAACCTCCGGTCGACTTCGAAAGCATGTATCGGCAGGCCCTCGAATGGGGCGCTTTCATCGAGCCTTATCTGAGCGATTCGTCGCTCGAGATCGCCTCCGCCGTCGAAAGAGGCGAGTATGTGCTTTTCGAGGGCGCGCAGGGAACGCTTCTCGACGTGGATCACGGCACGTATCCATTTGTCACCGGTTCGAACTGCGTCGCCGGGGGCTGTTGCACGGGAGGCGCGCTCGGCCCCGGAAGGATCGGCCGCGTGATAGGCGTGGTGAAAGCGTACTGCACCAGAGTCGGGGAAGGGCCGTTCCCGACGGAAGACCGCGGCAAGGTCGGCGAAAGACTTCGCGAAAAGGGAGGCGAGTTCGGCGCCACGACCGGCCGCCCCCGGCGCTGCGGCTGGCTCGACATGACGGCCCTGCGATACGCCGTGATGGTGAACGGCATGGACGTCCTGGCCTTGACGAAACTGGACGTCCTCTCCGGCATGGACGAATTGAAAGTATGCGTGGAGTACGAGATAAACGGAAAACGGGTTTCCGTGTTCCCGAATTCCGCGTACGCCCTCGAAAAAGCGAAGCCGGTCTACGAGAGTTTCGCGCCCTGGAAGGAGGATATCTCCCGCTGCGGTAGTTTTGAGGAACTGCCGTCCGCCGCGAGGGACTACGTAAGTTATATCGAGCGCGCTTCGGGCGTCCGCGTCGGATTGATAGGCGTGGGTCCGGGAAGGGAAGACACGATTTACAGAGATTTTTGATGCAGATAGCCGATCTCGATTTCTGCGTCCCCGGCGACCTGAAATCTCTGATGGAAATAGAAAAAGCCTGTTTCGCCGTCCCGTGGGAAAAAGACCTGATCGCCGCCGATTTGGCGGGAGGAAATTCAGTTTACCTCAAGGCATCTTTCAAAAATGTCGTTGCCGGCTACGGGGTTTTGGGCCAGAACGAGGGGGCGGCGCATCTGATGAACATGGCGGTTTTGCCGGAATACAGGCGGCGAGGGGTGGCGTCGCAGATAATGGCCGCGTTCGGCGTATTGGCGGGCGAATGGCTGTGCAGGCGGATGTATCTCGAAGTCAGGGCTTCCAACGCGGGCGCGCGTAAGTTTTACGCGGCTCTGGGATTCGTCTATTCGTCGAGAATAAAGGGTTATTACGGCGACGGCGAGGACGCGCTCACGCTGATCGCGCGTCTGCCATTGAAGCTGTGACCCGACCGATTGCCGATAATATTGGTGTGAAAACGAAAAAACGGTTCCATATCGCCGGCGCGGCGGAAAGGTGACGCTCATGAAAATCGAAAACATACGCAAATGCCCTTATTGCGGTTATATGTACCGGGTAGTGCCCGGACAAAACGCGTACTCCAATATGTTCTCGGCCCCGAAAGGAAGTGTCGGCATACATTCGTCCGTTTTCGTGTGTCCGCATATCGCGTGCGGCAAAACGGAAGTGACCGTCGAGGCGGGTTTCACCCCGGCCTCGAACGCGGGGAAAGCGGCCGAACGGCAGAAAGTCAGCCACGATCTCGCCAATTCGTTTTTTTCGGCGCGTCTGCTTCCTCTCGAAGCGTGCGGAAAACAGGAGTTCAAAACGGCGGAAGTGCCCGAAACCGTGTTCCACGACTACGATCAGGCTTGCAGACTGTTGAAGGCCAGCCCTTGCGCTTCGGCCACCTACGCCAGAAGATGTCTTCAGGGGATGGTCAGGAAAAAATTCAAACTGAAACCAGGCAAATTCCAGAACGAGATAAAAACGCTCGCGTCCATGAACGGCACGATAAGACAGGAGGTCGTCGACGCCCTCGAAAGCGTCCGCAAGATCGGCAAGTTCCGCGCGATGCCCGAGGACGACGTCAAAGTCCTGGTCGGCGTGAACTATGACGAAGCCAGGCAGACCATAGAGGTGATAGAGGCGCTGCTGTTCGACTGGTTTTTGGCGCCGGCCGAGCGCGAAAAACGAGCCGGGGCTCTGAAAGCGATCATAGAGGGCAAAAAAGGGTGAAAAAAACAGCGTGAATCCCGCGGCGTTCAGGGAATGTATCGATATTTTCGCGGTCTTTTTGAAGATAGGGGCGCTCACCTTTGGCGGGGGATATACGATGCTGCCGCTCCTTCGGGCTGATATCGCGGAAAAAAGAAAATGGGCCTCGGAGGATGACATAATTGATTTTTACGCCGTCAGCCAGAGCCTGCCCGGCATAGTGGCGGTCAACACGTCGATGCTGATAGGCTATAAAAAAGCGAAAATACCGGGGCTCGTTTCCGCCTGTCTTGGGATGATATGTCCTTCGGTAATGATAATTCTCGCGATAGCGCTGTTCATCCAAAATTTCCTCGCCGTAAAAACCGTCGGGCACGCCTTCGGCGGAATCAGGGCGGCGGTGGCCGCCCTGATAGTGAAGACGGCTTTCGACATGGGGAAAAAATGTCTCGTGGACGGCGCTTGCGCGCTGATTTTCGCGGCGGCGTTTCTGGCCTTCACGCTCGCGGATATATCGCCCGTGATTCCGGTGGCGGCGGGCGGCATGGCGGGTATCGTTCTGGCCCGGAGGCGTCCGTCATGAGCGTATATCTGACACTGGCCGGCGAATTTCTCAAAATAGGGCTGTTCTCCGTCGGGGGAGGGCTCGCCACGCTGCCATTCCTCTACAAACTCGCCGACAGTCATGATTGGTTTACGAGGGCGACGCTGGTCGATATGATAGCCATTTCCGAATCCACCCCGGGGCCCATCGGCATAAATATGGCCACATACGCGGGTTATGCCGCGGCCGGCGTTTACGGCGGCGTTTTGGCGACGCTCGCCCTGGTTTTCCCGTCGGTCGTAATCGCGTTGTTCATCACGAAGGCCCTGGACGCCTTCAGGGACGACAAGTCCGTCAAAGCCGCGTTCTACGGCGTCAGGCCGGCTGTCACGGCTTTGATAGCCTCGGCGGCGCTGGGTTTCATGAAAATGATGCTGATCGACATCGAAAACGGCTCTTCGGCCGCGAATATCCTAAACGTAAAACGGATCGCGCTTTTCGCCGTTACGCTGTATTTAATGAAAAAGTACGATAAGCATCCGGTTTTTTACATAGGCGGCGCGGCGATAGCCGGCGCCGCGCTGAAGCTGTGACAAAACCCGCCAAAACCTGTTTTTCGTCTCAGCCGCGCTAATGACCGGCAATGTAAATATCACTGGCGGCAAGTGTCAGCAGTTCTCCAAGCACGGAGGACGCGCCTATGACGTCACCGTTCACGCCGCCGAGACGCCCGTTCGCCCACGCGGCCAACGCGGCGGCGGCGGCGGCGGAGAGAATCATTCCGGCGATCCAGGCGAACGGGGCCAGGGGGAACATGAGGCACGTGAATACGAACGAACGGAACAGCTGATAACCCCCGAAACCGCGAACGATATCGCGCGCCATTCCCTTCTCCCAGGGATATTTGCCGACGCACGCGGCGACGGTTCCGCCGAACCGCCCGACGCTTCCCCCCAGCGCGCATACCGTAAGCCAATGAGCGCCGCCGCCCTCGGGCAATAACGACGCCCTCGCGGCAAGCGCGAGCACGATGCCGGCAACCCCGAAAACGCCCGTCCCGGGGTCTTTCATCACCCGTCTCAATTCGTCCCCGCGCCGTCCCGAGCCGAAACCGTCCCACAGGTCGCCCCAGCCGTCGAGATGCAGCCCCCAGCCCAACACTGTGTAAAGCCCGCAGGCGAACCACGCGGCGGCGGGATCGGGCAATCCGGCCCAAACCGACAGCGCCGGAACGACCGTCGCGAGAGCGCCGAACAGTCCGCCCGCGACCGGCATCAGCGTCACGGCGTCAGCGGTTGGGAGGGCGAAATTTTGGGGACAGAGTTTCCGCGGCACGGGAATCCCGGTGATGAGCGTCCAGACCGAGATGAACTGCCGGCGGAGCCCGGCGGCGAAACCCGCCGCCGCGGCTTCGTCCGCGAAGCGTCCGGCGTAAACGGTCATTTTGGTGAATAACCCAGCCAAGTCAGGAAATATCACGCGCCGTTACCCCTGAATCGCGCGCTCGTGGGCTGTTTCCGGTTTTGAGCCAGAGAGGAATGCCCGCCGCCACCAGGACAGCCTCGTCGGACAGCGCGGCCGCCGTCTGGTTCGCGCGTCCCTGAAGATCCCTGAAGCGTCTTCCCATCAGGTACGCCGGCACCACTCCGCATCCCGTCTCGTCGCTCACAACTATCAGGCGTTTCGGGGCATCGCGGACCGTTTCGGCGAAACCGGTGAATATTTCGGATACGCCATTCAGGATTTTTTTCGCCGACCCGGCCCATGCCGTTTCGTCGTCGCCCTCCGACGCCGGAGACGACACGAAGAGCGCGGAGACGTACGCCGTAAGAGAGTCTATAAGCAACAGGTCATAACCGCCGGCCAGACGCCGCGCCGCGTCGGGAAGCGTTTCCGCGCCGCCTTCCCACGTGTCCCAAGACGTGGGCCTGCGCGACTTGTGAATCGCGATGCGCGACCCCATCTCGGCGTCGGACGCGCCTGACGCGGCGAGATATATGGTTTTCCCGCCGGCATCCAGGGCGAGGCGTTCGGCAAACTCGCTCTTGCCGCTGCCCGAGCCGCCGAGAACGAAAGTTATCACCGTTCGGGCGGGATATTTGGAGATGAATCGTTCATGTGGTTATCCTCCGCGCTTGATGGTAAAATGTTTAAAATCGCGTGTTTATTATAGCTCCGGAACGCGGCGTCGCAAAGAATCACCGCGGGCAAACCCGCGGGGCTCCGCCCCGTACCCCGCAAGGGGACTCGTCCCCTTGACCCCTTGTTAATTTTTTATTTCACCCTGCGGGTGAAATAAAAAATTTGAGAGGGGAGGGCGGTTTGAGACAAAAAATAATGAAAAGGGATTTGAGGTAAGATGAGCGCGGTTTCGTGGCTGTCCGGCGCGTTCCACTTGATGGTCGCGTGGCTCGTGGACGTGGTCGGTTCCCTGGGTTATCCCGGCATAGTGGGCCTGATGTTTCTGGAGTCGTCGTTCTTTCCTTTTCCCAGCGAGGTGGTCATTCCCCCCGCCGGATATCTCGCGAGCGAGGGTGAGATGAACCCGTTCGCGGTGGTGGCCTGCGGCGTCGCCGGCAGCCTGTTGGGAGCGTATTTCAACTATTATGTGGCCGTGAAATGGGGCAGAAAATTTTTCGAGCGGTTCGGGAAATATTTTTTCGTCTCTCCATCGGCGCTCGACAAAGCCGAGGCGTTCTTCGCGCGCCACGGGCACATCAGCACGTTCACCGCGAGGCTACTGCCGGTGATCCGCCAGTACGTCTCGCTCCCCGCCGGGCTCGCCCGCATGAACCTGGCAAAATTCACAATCTATACCGGTCTGGGCAGCGGGATATGGGTCGCGGCCCTGACCGCCTTGGGATATTGGATAGGCCGGGCCGGCGAGGCCGCGTACAAGGATGAAGTCATGTACAGGGGGCTTCACAAAATAACGGCGTCTCTTGCCGCGTTCTGCGCCGTACTGATCGCCGGTTACGTTTTTTATTGCGTGAGGCGGAACCGCTCCCTCAAAAAGGACGTTTCGTGAAAAAAATCCCTCGCGTTATTTTCGCCGCGCTCGCCGCGGCGCCGACGGCCCCGAGAGATTCAGGGACGCGTACCGCGAAATAATCAGCATTTTCAGGGAGCGCGGCGCGGACGACGTCACGTGGGTTTTCCACATAGCGCAGCGCGGCGCTCCGTCCGAAACGTGGAATTCCGCCTCGTATTACTATCCTGGGGACGAGTGGATCGACTGGATCGGCGCGAGCGTCTACGGGCCCGGCGAAAGTTTCGGCGAAATCATGAAGCGCGTCTACCCCGAACTCCGCGCACTGTCGCCGTCGAAACCGATAGCTCTGCTCGAAATGGGAGCCGCCGGTCCGGAAAAAGCGGATTGGATGCGTGAGGCGTACGCCGCGATAAACTCGGGCAAATATCCCAAGCTGAAAGCCGTCTCCTGGTGGAACAAACTCCGCAAACCCGACGGAACGCCGTCGGGTTTGGAGATAGACAGCACGCCGGAAAGCCTGTCCGCGTACCGCGACGGCGTGAGGGACTTCACGGGAAAACCGGTTTGGAGCGGGTTGTAAAGACGGCCGCCGTGGGCGGGTCGGTTAATTCACTTTCGGTCGGGGAAACGGTCATATCGATGTTTGTTGGGATTGTCGACAGCGATGGCGGATTCTCTCAGAGTGAACCACTCTTCCGTGCGCTTGTTGTAGACCTCGACTTTCCCGCCTTTGTTGAGCCATTGTACCTGCAGTTTTTCGCCGTCCTTGCCGGCTTCGATCTGGATTGTCGCGTTGCCGGACGATACGAGCATAGACGGCGTGTTGAGTTGCACCGCGTCCGCGCTGACGAGGCCTATGGATCCTATCGATACCCATAAGACGCCATTGATCAGTAAAATATCGAGGCGCGAAACGCCCACGCGAAACCGGACATCGTTGAGGACTACGACGCTGCTGTCGCCAAACGCCATCAGCGTGTCGTCTATCAGTCTCGTCTCGACGTAACCGGACGATCCCGCCGTTATCACGTCGCCGATGTAGACGGCGTCTCCCTCGGACAGTTCGATTCGCCGCCCTTCGCGGGTCGCGGTCACCGTTGGGGTGAGTTTTTCCACAACGCCGCACCTGTCGGCCGCCGAGGCGCGAGACGCCGCCAATATCGACAGGGCGATTACGAGACACACGGCTGTCATTCCGCGATACACGGGGCTCCTTGACCCCTTGTTAATTTTTTTATTTTCACCCTGCGAAGGGTCCGGGGAGCCGGCTCCCCGGCGGGTGCGGGCGGAGCCCGCGAATTTTTGCCCGCGCACTGTCATAAAAGCATCTCGGCTATCTGGACGGCGTTCAGCGCCGCTCCTTTTCTCAAATTGTCGGCGACCACCCACATCGCGAGCGCGTTGTCGAGTCCCTTATCCTTGCGGATTCTGCCGACGAACACGGGGTCCTTGCCTTCGCAGTAACGCGGTCTCGGATAAACCGAGTTCGCGGGGTCGTCCTGGAGTTCCACGCCCGGCGCTTTCGAGAGTATTTCCCGCGCCTCCTCCGGCGTCACCGGCTTGTCGAACCGCGCGGTTATCGATTCCCCGTGTCCCCTGAAAACAGGCACGCGCACCGTGGTACAGCTGACTCTGAGATCGGGAAGATGCATTATTTTCCGCGATTCGCGCACCATCTTCCATTCTTCGTCGGTCATTCCGTCGCTGTCGAACGTCCCTATATGCGGGAGCAGGTCGAAGGCTATCGGGTGGGCATAGACGATCTGGGGCAGCGGCATCCGTCCGTCCAAAATCGAGCGGCTTCCCGATTCGAGCGCCAGCAACGCTTCGCGCCCTGTGCCCGATACCGATTGATACGTGGAGAAAGACGCGTAAGAGAGGCCGAACTTCAGATGCAGGGGATAAAGCGCCACCACCGCCTGTATTGTCGAACAGTTGGGATTCGCGATTATGCCCTTGTGCGACTCGATGTCGCCGGGATTGACCTCTGGCACCACGAGCGGGGTGTCGGGGTCCATCCTCCACGCTGAACTGTTGTCGATTACCGTGGCTCCGGCCGCCGCCGCCACCGGCGCCCAGCGTTTCGACGCGCTTTCCCCCGCCGAAAAAAGGGCCAGTTCCACGCCGTCGAAATATTCGTCGGCGACCGCGTGAACGGTGTGGGGACGCCCCCCGAATTCAAGAGACTTTCCGGCCGACCTTTCCGACGCCAGAAGTACCAATTCGTCCACTGGGAAATTTCTCCGCTCCATCACCTTCAGCATTTCCCGGCCGACCAGGCCGGTGGCTCCGAGCACCGCGATTTTCATCTCAAACCGCCCCTTCCTCTATAAAATGTTCATGAAGCGCCCGAACGGCGTCACCGGCCCTGGTTGCCGCCACGACACACGTGACCGCGAGCGCCGTGGACGCTATCATCTCTATGTTTATGCCCTCTTTCGCGAGTACGGTGAACATCCGCGACGGGATGTCGGGATGGTTGGCTATGCCGGATCCGACTATCGATATCCGCGCTATTTCCGTGTTGAACGACACGCCCTGCGCGTCGGTCTCCGCGCTGAAATTCCGGCACACGTCTATGGCCGCGTCGAGGTTTTCCTTCCTCACGAGAAATCCGATGTCGTTCAGTCCGCCGCGCGTGGTGTTCTGGATTATCATTTCGGCGCCGGCGCCGCGCTCCGCCAGGTTCGAAAAGAGCCGCCCCGCCACGCCCGGCACGTCCGGCACGCCCATCAGCACCACCTTCGCCACCTCGATGTCGTGGACTACGGCTTTTACAATGAGCCCTTCGCTCACGGGAATATTTTTCACTACGCGGGTTCCCTCCTCTTTCGTAAAACTCGACGCGACGTAGAGCGGCGTCCCGTATCTCGCCGCCACCTCCACGCCGCGGGCCTGGAGCATCTTCGCGCCCAGCGACGCCATCTCCATGCACTCCTGATACGAGAGGTAATCAAGTTTGACCGGCGACCTGACTATTTTGGGGTCGCCCGACATGACGCCCGGCACGTCTTTCAGTATATGACACTCGCCGCCTATCGCCGCCGCGAGCGCCACCGCCGACAGGTCGGAGCCGCCGCGCCCCAAGGTTATCACGTCCCCTTCGTCGGTTATCGCCTGAAAACCGGCGACCACGGCTACCAGCCCTTTTTCGAGCGCGTCCGTGATCGCGTCGGGCGTCACGCGATAAATCCTTCCCTCGGTCGGAAAACCGTTCGCGAAAAATCCGGCCTGAGCCGCCGTGAACGACTGAGCCGGGATTCCCTCGCTTTTCAGGGCCATCGCCAAAAGCGCGATGCTCTGCTGCTCCCCGGTGGCGAGAAGCTGGTCTATCTCACGTCCCGACATCTCGTCGGTGACGCCGCCCGCGAGCGTCAGAAGTTCGTCCGTAGTGTTGCCCATTGCGGAAACGATCGTCGCCACCATATAACCGCGTTCGAGGTAATTTTTTATTATCAGGGCGACTTCCCTCATGCGCCCGGCGTCGGCGACGGAACTGCCGCCGAACTTGAGGATCGCCGTCCGTATCTCTTCGCTCACAGCCGCGCCTCTATTTTAGCGCCGGCGGCGCTTCCTTCCAGCACGAAAAAAAGCGAGGCGACCCCGTGTTCCGAAAAAGTGCGGCACATAGTCTCGGCCAGTTTGCGCGGCCTGCCCCGCGACAGCGCTATCACGCTCGGCCCCGAGCCGCTGATGGCTGCGCCCAGACAGCCGGGTATCTCCCTCACCCTGTCCATTATCACGTCGCCGCCCGGGAAGAGTTTGGCGCGGTACCGCTGATGAATCCTGTCGTCCATGCCCCACGAGAGCATGTCCCATTGGCCGGTCGCCCACGCCGCCGCCATCAGCGCGGCGCGCCCGAGGTTGAACACTGCGTCTCCGAAATCAACCACATCCGGCAGCGATTTCCGCGCGTCCGATGTCATGACGTTGACGTCCGGCACGGCCGCCACCACGTACATGTCGTGGGGCAGCGACGGAAGGCGCACATAGCGAAGATCGTCCCCGTCCCGGCACCCGACGGTCATGCCGCCGAGAAAACAGGGCGCGACGTTGTCGGGGTGCCCCTCGATGCGGGTCATGATTCGGAGCAGTTCCGATTCCGACGATTTAACCCCGTTCAGTTCTTTCGCGATGAGGACGCCCGATACCACGGCGGTGGCGGAACTGCCGAGCCCGCGGTTGAGCGGGATGGCGTTGTTCGAACGCAGATCGAAACCGGGAGGTGACGATATATTCCACGCCCCGCACGCGTCAAGATAACTTTTTATTATCAGATTTGTCTTTGCGTCCGAGAGCTCCCTCGCGCCCTCGCCCGCGATTTCGGATTTGAATTCTCCCGTCGGCAGCGCGCGTTTTACGGTGACGATATTGTAAAGCGACAGCGCCATTCCGAGGGTGTCGAAACCGGCGCCCAGGTTGGCGCTCGTTGCCGGCGCGCGAACCCTGATTATCGACTCGCTCATTATGTCATGACCCCGAGCAGTTCGTCGAGGGTTCCGCCGATTTTGACCGGCGGCCCGACCCGTGAGACGGCGGCGTCCGGATCCTTCAATCCGTTGCCGGTGAGGACGATGACGGTCTTCGATCCCCCGGGAAGTTTGCCGGCCGCGGCGAGTTTCACGAGCCCGGCGAGCGTGGCGCATGAAGCCGGTTCCGCGAAGATGCCGGCGCGGCTCGCCAGCGTCTTCTGCGCGTCCAGTATTTCCCCGTCGGTCACAGTCTCGAAAAACCCGCCCGACCCGGATACGGCCTCTATGGCCGTCTTCGCGCCGACCGGATTGCCGATGCGTATGGCGGTCGCGACGGTCTCCGGATTCGGGCAGGGTTTACCTGTCGCGAGCGGGGCCGCTCCCTCGGCCTGGACGCCGATCATTTTCGGAAGAGCGGAGATCCTTCCCCAAGCGTTGAAATCGCGGTAACCGGCCCAATAGGCGCTGATATTGCCCGCGTTGCCGACGGGAACGACGTGCAGGTCGGGGGCTTGTCCAAGTGTTTCGCAAATTTCCCACGCGCCGGTTTTTTGGGAGATTATCCTGTATGGGTTGACGGAATTCACTATCGCTATTTTTTTCAGTTCAGCGGCCTCGCGGGCCATTTCGAGCGCGCGGTCGAAGTTGCCCTCCACCGAGATGACGCGCGCTCCGTATATCAGCGCCTGAGCGAGTTTGCCCAACGCCACCTTGCCCGACGGAAGCAACACGTAACAGGGCGCTCCGACGTGCGCCGCGTAGGCGGCGGCGGAAGCGGAGGTGTTGCCCGTGGACGCGCACACGAAAGCGCGCGCCCCATCCTCCAGAGCTTTGGCGAAAGCCAGAACCATGCCCCTGTCCTTGAAAGAGCCGGACGGGTTGCAGCCTTCCAGCTTCGCCCACAGTTCTATGCCCAGCTCGCCGCCTATCCTGTCCAGACGGACGAGAGGGGTACTCCCCTCCTCCAGATTGACGGCAGGCGTTTTTTCAGAAACGGGAAGGTACTTTCCGTAGCGCGTCAAAACTCCCACATAAATTCCTCCGGTCGAAAACACCGACCCCATCTCCGAGGGAGAGATGGATGCCGGATACCTTTTAGAGCCATTCAGAGCGCGGCGGCAAGCCGCCGCTTTGAAAAAGCGGGAACTTTTTTTGCCCCCGCTTTTTCTTACATATCATATTCCACGCGCAGTGTGCCGGTTACGCCGTCGCGCTCGCCGGTGTAGCCGCGCAGACCGAACTCGCCGCGCAGACGGCTGTCGGGAGGCGCGTAGGTGAAACCCAATCCCAGGATTCCGGTGCCGCCGCTTACCTCAGGCACACCCGTCACGGGATAGCCGCTGATCAGGACGCTCGGCACCTCGCCGGACTCGTTTTCCCACGCGGCCTCCACGTAGGGACGGAAATTCCCCTCGCTCCGCGTGTAACGTCCGCCCACGCGCAGGCGTCTGGACGTCGCCGACTCGAAACTCACGGAGTCGCTCGCGATCATTACGTTGTCTCCGTCGACGCTCGTGTGGAGGTATTTGGCGTAGAGGTCGATCTCTCCCCTTTCGCCGATGTTCCGGATGTACCCGCCGCCGATGTGCCCGCCGACGTAACTCGACGAGGTTTCGTACCCCATGCCGGCGTTGTCAATCCTGATGTCGCCGGTGAAAAAATCCGCCTTGGCCTGGCCGCCCTGGACGTGCGCTTCGGCGTAGGGATGCCCGTCGCCGGTTTCGCTTCCGTTGAAGTCGAGCCGGACGAACGCGCCGAGACCGGCGTAGCCGGAGTCTCCCTCGCCGCTCACGCCCGTGCCGGACGTTTCATAGCTGCCCCGGCCGCCGCTGAAAAATCCGGCGTATGTGAGACGGCCCCTGTTGAGTTCCGAGTTGCCGGAGACGCCCGTGAAAAGCGAGACGCCCGTGATGTCCACGTCCGAATTCGCGTAGCCGGACACGCCGCCGTTTATGCGGGCGAACACGCCTTTCGTGTCTGGGATGCCGGTCGACGCGAGATCTACGCCCCTGTTGACCATGCCGAGGGCCGCGAGATGGCTTTTGGGCAGTTCTCTCGTCTTTTCGCTGAGGTCGAAGCTCACCCCGTTAAGATCCGCCATCAGTTTATCACCTTCTATAAAGATTATATCGTTGTTATAGGCGATACGCCATATATCGCTCAGCGATTCGATAATACTACCACCATACGGGTCGAACTCCACACTCCCCTCATCAATATACGACGGCGCGTCTAAGAGGATGATATTACCGGTGACATTGTTCTGGGCTTCGACGAACACCTTGACCTTGGTTTTACCGCCGCCGTTGCCAAACTGCGCCTGCTCGGTGACGGTTAGAATGGCTTTATACGGATCCTGTGTCCTGGACAGGTAAAAATTCATGTACTCAAAATCCTTCAACACATCCACTGTCAGGGGTTGGGTTTTTTTGAGATTCAGCGTGTTGCGGCTGAAGTAATCAAACTCGTTTCTGCTGCCGCCCCCGCCCGCCAGTGTTATTGTCCCATTGCCGGTTATGGTGGTATTGCCGGAAATGTTTACGGTATTGCCCGTCGCGTTGCCGCCGCCGACAGCCCAGCCGCCGTAGATCTCGACGATTCCGTTTCCGCCGCTGATGGTGCTGTCGCTGATGTTTACGGTATTGCCCGTCACGTCGTTCAACCTGCCGATGCTGCCGTAAACGTTAGTGACATCGTTGCCGCTGATGGCGCTGTCGCTGATGTTTACGGTATTATCCCTCCCGTGGCCATCGCTGCTGAAGCCGCCGTAGACGTTAGTGTAGCCCTTGCCGTCGTTGCGGATGTCGCTGCCGTTGATGACGTTCACGGTATTGCCCGTCGCGTTGCCCCTCATGGTATTGCCGCCAAAGACGCTGGTGGCGCTGTAGGAGCCATCGCTTTGTTCGACGCCGCTGTTGCTGATCCTGCTGTTGCTGATGGTTACGGTATTGTCCCTCGCGTTGCCCATAGTAAAGGCAAAGCCGCCATGAACCTCGGTACCGTAGCCGTCAGTGGAGTAGGCGTCATTCTCCTCATGGATACCTCTGCTGCGGCCGCCGCGGATGTCGCTGTCGCTGATGTTTACGGTATTGCCCGTCGCGTCGCTCATCCACGGCGTGGTGCCGCCGTAGATATTGGTCGTCACCGCTTCGTCGCCTATCATGCTGTCGCTGACGGTCACATGATTGTCCGTCACGTTGTTGTATTGGCCGTAACCGCCTACAATGAAGTTGCTGTTTGTATTACGCATGGTGATGCCGCTGACGGTCACGGTATTGCCGGTCACGGGGACGCGCCAGCCGACGCCGCCGTAGATGTCTTCCTCAATCGTGAACGCGCCGCCTTTGACGAGTACGCTGTTATCTTTGACCGCCGCGCCCGCCGCGTCGCTGGTAAAGTCCATCGCGCCGTAAATGTTCCCCTTGAGAGTGGCGCCGCCGTCGCCATTGACGGTGACGGTATTGCCCGAGACGGAGTTGCTTTTGTTGCCGCCTCTCGGGGCTACGGCGGGCCCAAACTGATAATTATTCTCGCTCCTGATATCTTCTTGCAACACACGAGTCTCCTGACCGTCGCCGTAGCGGATTACGAACTCGCCGGGGCGGCTCGCGTTGTACTCGACCGTTTCGCCCGCCCCCGCCGGCACGGCGGCGAGAGCGGACATAAAGCACACTCCCGCCAGAATGGGCAGAATTTTTTTCCGCGTTTTCATCACCGATCACTTCTCCTCGATACATTGTAATCTCATTGGTCTTTCGGGCCCCAAGTGCCCGACAAAAGACGCATCCGCCGCCCCGACTCACGCTTCAGCGTTTTTAAGAGTTTGGTTTGGCGGGAATTCAAGATATTTTTTCCGGGCGAAGACAAAGGCGTCATCCCCAAATGATCGGCGCCGTCGGCCTCGATATCAGCCATCCTTGTCAAGCGCGATTCAAGTATCGTTTCAGGTATTCTCGAACAAAATTTCACATTACAACCCCCCTCGCCTTATTTTAAAATATAATTTCATCTCATTGAAGAACGATTACAAAACTCTTGAAAAAATTTAACATACTTTTTCGCAATTGACAATACTTGCCGCGCAAAATTTTTTCAAGATATTCCCAAAACAACTCATGCCCGAAAAGCGCCCCGTTCGGCGCAAGCTGTCCCGCCTCAAAACCTCACCGTAACCGTCGTCCCCTCTCCGGAGCGGCTTTCGAGCGCGATTTTCGCGCCCAGGGCCAGGGCGATGTGTTTGACGATCGCCAGTCCCAGGCCAGTGCCGCCGGTCTTTCTCGACCTCGATTTGTCTACGCGGTAAAACCGCTCGAACACGCTGCCGAGCGCTTCCTCCGGGATGCCGATGCCAGTGTCGGACACGGAAATCACGACGCGCCCGTCGTCTTTCGCGACCGACACCTTTACCGAGCCCCCCGGTTTGTTGTATTTGACGGCGTTGTCTATGAGATTGTGGAACATCTCGTATATCATGGCGCGGTTCGCTTTGAGAAAAATATCTTTGCCGGTCACTTCGACGGAAACATCATTTTCACGGGCCGCCGCCAGCGCGTCCGCGGCTTCCCGGGCGACGGCCGCCGCGTCCACGTCGTCGAGATTCCGCGGGCTTCTCCCCTCGTCCATCTCGGAGAGCATCATGACGTCATCCACCAGGGCGATCATTCGCGCGGCCTCGTCCTTGATTTTCCCGGCGAAAGCCGTCCGCTCGCTTTCTTTGGCCATGCCGCTCACCAGCATCTCCGCGTAACCCGATATGCCGGTGAGCGGGGTCTTCAGCTCGTGCGAGACGTTGGCCGAAAACTCGCGGCGCATTTTTTCCGCCCTCATCCGTTCCGTTGTGTTCAGGAACAGGATGATGGCGCCGATGCCGGTCACGGAACTGAAGTACACGCGGTAAGTCTCGCCGAAGCGCTCCATATCCATTTCACAGCTTTGGCCGGAGAGGGCGTTTCGCATGTTTTTCAGGAGATCGGCGTCCCGCAGAAGTTCCAGAATATTTTTCCCGTCCATGGACGCGTTCGCGTCCGTTTCGAAAATCCCTCGCGCGCTCTTGTTGGCGGACATGATGATTCCCCGGCCGTCGACTATGACCACGCCCTCCTTCATGTTGTCCATGACGGCGTCTATGGTGTCCGTTTTGCGCCGCAGATCGTCCAGTTGTTCGACGGTACGCTTGCGCTGAGACGCGATCGCGCGGACGAAGGGGGCGAGTTCGTCGTAAGGCGGCGTAATGACCGTGTCGGCCTGTGTGTTGTTGATCGGTTCCACGACGCGGTTCGTCAGTTTTCCCGCGATGAGATTGCCCGCCGCGACGGTGACGAGAACGACGCAAAACACGACGGGCACCGCCATCGCGAACATCGAGAAGATGCTTCCCGTGGTTTTTGCCGCGCGCAAAACGCTGCCGTCCGACAGCTTTACGGCGTAGTAATACGTCTCATCCCTCAACGTGTCGGAAAAACGTTTGCTCTCCCCCGCGCCCGATTCGAGGGCTTTTTTGACTTCAGCCCGATCCGAGTGGTTCGGCAGAGTTTCCGCGCGGACGGTGTTGTCGTACGTCACCGTTCCGTCGTGGGCTATGACGGAAACGCGCAAACCGTCCCCCGCCGCGGGATTTATTTGGGGAAACGCCGCGATCGCGGCATCGGGCGGGCCGTTCCCGAACACCCCCACGCGCTCCCTGACATCCGCCCGCGTCACGCGCGCGGCTTGGCTGTAAAAAACGCAGCAATTCGCCAGAGACGCGATTAAAACACCGCTCACGGCCAAGAGCAGCATGCCGGCGTAAATCCGCTTTTTCACCTGTCGCTTACCTTCTTCAAATTATCCTCAAACATTGGGGCTCCGCCCCAAACCCCGCAAGGGGCTCGTCCCCTGACCCCTTTTAAGGGCGCGGGGAGCTTGGCTCCCCGCCGGGTTCGGGCGGAGCCCGAGGTTTATTTCCCGGCCTTGTATCCCACGTTGCGCACGGTCTTGATGACGGCGCCCGCTTCGCCCAGCTTTTGGCGCAGGGATTTCACGTGCATGTCGACCGTCCGGCTCTCGCCGGGGTAATCGATCCCCCACACCTGATCGAGGAGTTTTTCGCGGCTCAGCGCGATGCCCTCGTTCATCATCATATAGTGAAGCAGCTCGAACTCTTTGTAGGTCAGCGTCACTTCACGGTCTCCGGCGTGTACGGCGCGCCTCGGGCCGTCGAGGACGACGCCTCCGATTTCAATTTTTCCGGAGGGCCCGCGCGCTTCCTCCGGCGCGCTTCGGCGCAGTACGGCCCTTACGCGGGCGATTACCTCCATCACGGAAAAGGGCTTTGTGATGTAATCATCCGCGCCGAGATCCAAACCCTTGATCCTGTCGTGCTCGGCGCCTTTGGCCGTGAGCATTATGACCGGCAGATTCGCGGTGCGGTTCGACGCCTTCAATTTTTTGAGGATGGCGAGCCCGTCTTCGCCCGGAAGCATGATGTCGAGCAGCGCCAAGGATGGAATATCCGTCTTCGTCCGGGCGAAAAAACTCGCGCCCTCCGCGAAACCGAACGCCTCGAAACTCGCGGAGGACATTGCGTATACCACCATTTCCCTGATATCGTCGTCGTCCTCGACCACGTATATTTTTCGCAGAGCGTCATGCCTCCCTACAATACCTGTTTACCTTCGCGCGTCTTTCACGCGGCGGACACACAGATTCGCCCCTACAGCACCTGTTTGTCCTTGTGCATCCCGGTAATCGAAAAAATCACCCATTCGGCGATGTTGACCGCGTGATCGCCTATGCGCTCATAATACTTCGCTATCTGCAAAAGGTCAAAAGCCTGCTCTCCGTTGTCGACGTTTTCGTGCACCAGCCCGATGAGTTCTTTTTTTATCGTCGAGTACAGGTCGTCCACCACGTCGTCGTAGGCGATGACGGACTGAGCCAGATCCAAATCCTTCTTCACGAATGAGTCGATGCTTTCTTTCACCATCTTTATGGTGGCGTTCGCCATCGAGGAGATGTGCTCGAGCTTTTTGATGTAGGTCTGGCCGGCCAGATAGACGCAAAGTTCCGAGATGTCCGAGGCGTGGTCGCCTATACGCTCCATGTCGGTTATCATCTTGAGCGCCGTCGAGACCTGGCGCAGATCGCCCGCCACCGGCTGCTGGTGCAGCAGCAGTTTCAAACACGCGCTCTCGATGTCGCGTTCCTGTTCGTCGATCGTCTCGTCCTCGGCTATGATCCGCCGGGCCGTCTTTACGTCCCGCTCCTCGAGCGCCTTCGCCGCGTTCGCGATGGCGCGCTCGACGAGGGCCCCCATTTCGATCAAACTCGCGTTCAATTTCGACAACTGTTCGTCATAACGGAACCGCATCATCCAAACCTCCCCGTGATATAATCCTCTGTCCGTTTGTCCCTCGGCATGGCGAACAGCGCCTCGGTCCCGCCGTATTCCACGAGATCCCCGAGCAGCATGAAGGCCGTGCTGTCGCTGATTCTGACGGCCTGCTGCATGTTATGCGTCACTATGACAATGCTGTAGCTCTCGCGCAAAGTCAACAGCAATTCCTCTATCTTGCCGGTGGAGACGGGGTCGAGCGCGCTGGTCGGCTCGTCCATCAAAAGCGCCTCCGGCGCCACCGCGAGCGCGCGGGCTATACACATGCGCTGCTGCTGTCCTCCCGACAGGCCCAGGGCGGATTTTTTCAGCCTGTCCTTGACCTCGTCCCAGATCGCAGCGTTCCGCAGCGAAGTCTCGACGATCTCGTCCAGTTCGTATTTGGAACGAACGCCGTGAGTGCGGGGGCCGAAGGCGATGTTGTCGTACACGCTCATCGGAAATGGGTTGGGTTTTTGGAACACCATGCCCACGCGTTTGCGAAGACTGTTGACGTCCATGCCGCCGAAAATGTCTTCGCCGAAGAGCCGCACTTCGCCGGTTATCCCGCAATCCTCCACAAGGTCGTTCATGCGGTTGAGCGTCTTGAGCAGCGTGCTTTTGCCGCACCCGGACGGGCCGATGAAAGCGGTTATTTTTTTCGCCTCGATCTCCATTGAGACGTTTTTCAAGGCGTGAAAGCCGGCGTAGTAAAGATCGAGTTCGCGTATGTCGAAGCAGTTCAAGCTCGGCCTCCAATCCGGCGCGAGATTTTCACCGACGCCGCGTTTATGATAATGACGACGAACAACAGCACGACGGCGGTGGCGTAACTCTCGTCCGTGTGGAACCCCTCGGTTGACAGGGCGTACATATGAACCGACAGGGTCCGCGCCGATTGCATGGGACTTGTGGGGATCTGCGCCACTGTGCCGGCGGTGTAGATTAAAGCGGCGGTTTCGCCCACTATGCGGCCGATCGAGAGGATGACGCCCGCCAGTATTCCGGGCATGGCGGAGGGCAGCACTATCCTGAAAACCGTGCGCAGCTTCCCGGCCCCAAGCCCGAAAGCGCCCTCGCGATAGGCGTCGGGAACGGCTTTCAGCGCCTCCTCGCTTGATCGCATGATGAGGGGCAGAATCATGATGGACAACGTAAATACCCCTGCCAGCATGGAATACCCCCATCCCAGAAACAACACGAAAAACAGGCTGCCGAAGAGCCCGTACACGATCGACGGAATGCCCGACAGCGCCTCCGTGGTCACGCGCACCAGCGTCACCCATTTGCTTCCCCGTTTGGCGTACTCCGTCAGGTAAATGGCCGCGAATACGCCCAGCGGCGCAGTTATCAAAAGCGCCATCGGCGTCGCGAGCATGGTCGCGGCGAGAGCCGGAGTCAGCGAAACGTTCTCGCTGTTGTACGACAGGGAAAAAAGGGACGGCTTGATATGGGGAATCCCCTTGACGAAGATGAAAATCACGAGGAAAAACAAAACCCCAAAGGTGGCCAGCGCGGCCCCGTGCGTGAGAGCCGCCATAAAGAGTTCCGATGATAATTTCCCGCGATTGTTTTTTTTATCGTTTTTCATATTCTCCCTCTCCTTTTGAGGGCGGAAAAACTCAGATTTGTGGCGAGCACGAACAGAAACAGCACGACGCCCGTCGCGATAAGCACCTCGCGGTGAAAGTCGGCCGCGTAACCCATCTCGATGACGATGTTGGCCGTCAATGTGCGGGCCCCTTTCAGCAAAGACACGGGCATCCGCGCCTGGTTGCCCGCCACCATGATGACGGCCATCGTCTCGCCGATAGCCCGGCCTATTCCCAGCACGACCGCCGCGAATATCCCTGATTTCGCAGCGGGCAGCACCACGAAGAACACGCCGCGGTAATGCCCGGCCCCCAAAGCGAGCGCCCCCTCGTAATACGACTCGGGAACCGCGCGGATGGCGCTTTCGGCAATGCCGACGACTGTGGGCAGGATCATGATGCCCAGCAAAACGCAGGCCGACAGAATGCTGTTTCCCGTGACGGGGACTATCACAACCATGCCGAAGAAACCGTACACCACGGAAGGAATGCCCGCGAGAAGCTCTACGCCGGGTTTGACGACGCGATAGAGTTTTTCCGGGCACGCCTTTGCAAGATAAACGGCGGACAGCACGCCGACCGGGACGCCGATCAAAATGGCCCCGGCCGTCACGCACAGGCTCCCGAGAATCATGGGATATATGCCGAAAGCCGGAGGCACGTCGGAGGGCGACCATTCCCTGCCCAGCAGAAAACGGAACACGCCGATTTCCATTATGGCCGGAAGGCCGTTGCTCAGCAGGAAAAAGCATATCAACCCCACCGCGAATATCGAAATGAGCGCCGAGGCGAAAAATACGGCGCTCATCGATTTTTCTTTCAGGTCTTTCAGCGGGACACGCCGTTCCATCTGGTCGTCTCGCCAGTGAAAATTGCCTTGACCTGTTCTTGCGTCAGGTTCGTTACGGGATTTTGGTTGTTCACTATCACCGCGATGCCGTCGAGGGCGATCCGGATGGGAGTCAACCGTTCGAGTTCGCTCTCCCTCAGTTCGCGGCTTGCCATGGCGATATCGCAGATCCCGTTGACGGCGTCCTTCAATCCGGCGGACGAGTCGCTCTGCTGAATCTCGACGGCGGCGGCGGGGTTGAGCGCGATGTAGGCTTCCTTCAGCCGTTCCATTACCGGCGTCACCGACGAGGAACCGCCTACCGTGATTTTACCGGCCGGTTTGCCGCCGGAATAGGCCGGGGCGTCATCGTCGATGGCGATGTAACCCTGGGAGACGACGACCGCCTGCCCTTCCCGCGAGAGGATGAAACCGATGAAGTCCTTCGTCAAACCTTTCGGTTCGCCCTTGGTGGCTATGTTGAAGGGTCTCGCGACGGGGTACGACCTGTTTTTGACATTTTCCACCGTGGCCTTGACGCCGCCGATATCCAGCGCTTTCACCGTCCGGTTGAGGGATCCGAGCGAGATGTAGCCGATGCCGTACCTGTTCCCGGCGATATTGGTCATCATGACGTTGGTCTGATTGGCGATGACCGCTTCTTTAGTGGTCATGTCCTTTCTCGTCCCGTCAGGGTTTCTGACCTCGATGCCGAACAGCTCGATAAAAGCCCCCCGCGTCCCCGAGCCGTCCTCCCTCGATACGACGCCGATCTCCCGATCCTCGTCAAAAGCGGCGGCCCAACCGTATCCAGCCGGCACGGATGCCAGCATCGCCAGAGAGAGTATCACTCCAATTGCCCTTTGCGCGTGCTTCACGTTACATACCTTCCTTCTCGCTGAAATTTTGTTTCGCGATCGCGATGCAATATTATGGAAGGTACGTATAAACTAAACGGGGCTGCGTGTAAAAACCGCGTAAAATTTTTCGTGCTGGATTTGATTTTAAAAAACCACTTGATTCCGCGTCTATTTCGCGCGAGGCAAAACCTTCACACCCAATTCGTCAGCGACAATCCATCCAAACCTTCAAAATGTTTCGTATTATTCGTTACCAACGTATCCGGAGCGTAGATCATAAATATGACCATTCCTTTCTGCGAAAGGCACAAAACGTCATGAAACTTTCGCGCGATTCGCTTCTGTTTATACCTTGATGTACAATGTCACCGAGGGTGCCGACACACTACAGAACACGCGGAGG
>JAIRKI010000046.1 GCA_031260185.1 Synergistaceae bacterium
ATCTTATTTTCCGCTGATTGTCCATATCCGTGAAAAAAATTTCGAATTCAGACCCGCTTTTTTCGCAAAAAATTTTTTTGACAGCCGAATCTCTCAGCCCTTGCGTTTCAATACATCACACCGTTTAGCCGCGAATTTTTCAGAACACCCGCTGATTTAACAGGTGTCCCGGAGATCATAGACGGTATTTGACCGTATGGCGAAATATGTCGTGTTTGTACAGGCTCGTAAACGAAGGGTGGTTCCGGAAAAGCGCTTCATTATAAACAGCGACGAATAAAAAACCGCCTCCAATTTTCTTGAAATTCCTTAAAATGTAGGGTGTAACTATTTTTTATGAGTTATAGGATGATTATGTGGGGGCGAACCTATGTGTTCGCCATATTTTGCCCGTTCGCCAATTCGATTGACAGGACAGACGCGCAGACGGGACAGACACGCGGGTCTGCGCCTGCCGCGAAATGTAAATGTTGCCGTCCCTCCGGTCCCGCGTGATTTTTATGATAATCTATTCCCTATGTGATAATATTACGGTCGCTTTACGGCGAATAAATAAACTCAGGTTTCGCGAGGTGGATAAATAGTGTCGTCTCCGGCATATTTGGTTTTGGAAAACTCGGCGGTATTCGAGGGCCGCTCTTTCGGACGCGCCGCCGGCGCCGAGGGAGTGATCGGCGAGGTGGTCTTCACCACGGGAATGACCGGTTATATCGAAACTCTCACCGACCCGAGTTATTACGGTCAAATAATAGTTCAGACTTTCCCGATGATAGGCAATTACGGCGTCATTCCGCCGGATTTCGAGAGCGCGCGCGTACAGCCGAGGGCGTACATAGTGCGCGAGTGGTGCGCCGCGCCGTCCAATTTCAGGAGCGAGGGCGATATCGACTCGTTCCTGGCGGCGGAGGGAGTGGTCGGGCTGTGCGGCGTGGACACCAGGGCGATAACACGGATAATCAGGGAGCGCGGCGTCATGAACGGGATAATAACGCCCGACCCCGCGCGCGCTGACATGGACGCCGTCAGGCGATACGCGATAAAGGATTCGGTGGCGAGTGTGTCCGCGAAGGAACGGCGCGTCGTTTCGCCGGACGGAGAGATACTGTACCGGGTGGTGTTGTGGGATTTCGGGGCAAAGGGCAATATCGCCAAATGTCTCGCCGCGCGCGGATGCGAAATCACAATGGTTCCCCATGACTGTACGTCCGAGCGAATAGCCGGGACGCGCCCCGACGGGGTGATGCTGTGCAACGGCCCCGGGGATCCGGTTGACAACCCCGGCGTGACAGAGGAACTGAAGAAACTCGCGAAAACTGGAATTCCCATATTCGGCATCTGCCTGGGACATCAACTGCTGGCGCTCGCGATGGGCGCGAGGACGCAGAGGCTCAAATACGGGCACAGGGGCGCGAATCAGCCGGTGCGCGACGTCAAAAGCGGCGCGCTCCATATAACGACCCAAAATCACGGCTATACGGTCGTCGCCGGCAGCCTGCCGGAGGACGTCGGCGAGTCGCGTTACGTCAACGCGAACGACGGCACGTGCGAGGGAATAGATTATAAAAGCATACCGGCGTTCACGGCGCAGTTTCACCCGGAGGCGGCGGCGGGGCCGCTCGACACCGTTTTTTTGTTCGACCGCTTCACCGAAATGATGAGGGAACGCAAAAATGCCTAAAAACAAAAATATCCGCCGTACCCTGGTGATCGGCTCCGGGCCGATAGTGATCGGACAGGCGGCCGAGTTCGATTACGCAGGGACTCAGGCCTGCCGCGCGCTTAAAGAGGACGGAATTCAGATAGTGCTGGTGAACTCCAACCCAGCGACGATAATGACGGACACGGCAATGGCCGACTCGATTTACATCGAGCCGCTGACCGCCGGGACGCTGAAGAGGATACTGAGGAAAGAGCGTCCCGACAGCCTGCTGCCGACGCTCGGAGGACAGACGGGCCTCAATCTCGCAATGACGTTGGCTCGCGAGGGTTTTTTCGACGAAAACGGCATAACGCTGCTCGGGGCGAGGCCAGATACGATCGAGCGCGCCGAGGACAGAAAATTGTTCAAGCAGACCATGGAATCCATCGGACAGCCGGTCATTCCCTCCGATGTCGTCAGTTCCGCCGATGACGCCGTCAAATTCGCCGATACCATAGGATATCCAGTGATAGTGCGTCCGGCCTTTACCCTGGGCGGCGCGGGCGGGGGCACGGCCAAAGACGAGGCGGAACTCCGGCGCACGGCTCTCGTGGGCCTCAAATTTTCGCCGATAAACCAGGCGCTGGTCGAAAAATCCGTCGCCGGCTGGAAAGAAATAGAGTACGAGGTCATGCGCGACTCAGCGGGAAACTGCGTCACCGTGTGCGGCATGGAAAATTTCGATCCCGTCGGCATTCACACCGGAGACAGCATAGTCGTCGCGCCCACGCTGACGCTGGCCGACAGGGAATACCAGACGCTCCGCTCGGCGGCGCTCGCCATAATAAGGGAACTCGGGATAGAGGGCGGCTGCAACGTCCAGTTCGCGTTGAACCCGAACAGTTTCGAGTACGCCGTCATCGAGGTGAACCCCAGGGTCTCGCGTTCGTCGGCGCTCGCCTCGAAGGCGACAGGATACCCGATAGCCAAGGTCGCGGCCAAAATAGCGATAGGCTACACGCTCGACGAGATACCGAACGCGGTGACGGGCAAGACCTGCGCCTGTTTCGAGCCAGCGATCGACTACGTGGCGGTAAAATTTCCCAAATGGCCCTTCGACAAATTCGGCGCGTCTCCCCGCGGTCTGGGCACCCAGATGAAGGCGACGGGCGAGGTGATGGCGCTCGCCGACAATTTCGAGGCCGCGCTGATGAAAGCCGTCAGGGGCGCCGAGATACACCAGCAGACGCTTTACCTTTCAAAATTGGAAAACGAGACCGACGAGGCGCTCAAAACGGCGATATCTCTCGCCACCGACGAGCGCCTGTTCCAGATATTCGAGCTGATACGCAGGGGAGTTTCGTGCGATGAAATTTTCGGCGTCACCAAAATAGACCGCTGGTTTTTGCGCAAACTGAAAAATCTCGCCGATTTCGAGAAAAAACTCAGAGCCGAAGGACTGGACGACAATTCATACAAGGAGGGCAAACGTCTGGGCTATCCCGACGCGGTGCTCGAAAAAATATCGAACCGCCGCGTCAAACGCCATATACCGGCGTCATACAAGATGGTCGACACCTGCGCCGGCGAATTCTCGGCGAACACGCCCTACTTCTACGCGACGCGCGGCGAAAACGAGGCGGAGGAGTTCATAAAATCATCGGTAAATTATAAAAAGGGCGTCGTGGTCGTACTGGGTTCCGGGCCGATACGGATCGGGCAGGGCATCGAGTTCGACTATTCGAGCGTCCATTGCGTGTGGGCGCTGAAAAAACAGGGATACGGGGCAGTCATCGTTAACAACAACCCCGAGACGGTCTCGACCGATTTCGACACGGCGGACCGTCTTTATTTTGAGCCGCTCACGGCGGAGGACGTGGGCGATATCCTGGCGCTCGAAAATCCCATAGGGGTTGTGGCGGCCTACGGCGGGCAGACCGCGATAAAACTTGCCCGATACGTTCACGAGCGCGGTTATAAAATTCTGGGCACGTCGTTCGACAGCATCGACCTCGCGGAGGACAGGGAACGGTTCGACGCCCTCCTGGAACGCCTCGGGATTTCGCGTCCCGAGGGATGCGCGGCGCTGTCGATGGAAGAGGCCGTCCGGGGCGCGGAGAAACTTGGGTATCCGGTGCTGGTGCGCCCGTCGTATGTCCTCGGCGGACAGAACATGAGCATAGCGTTCTGCGAGGAGGATCTGCGCGAGTTCATGGAGATAATACTCAGCGGCGACGTATACGGTCCGGTGCTGATAGACAAATATCTGCGCGGGATAGAGATAGAGGTCGACGCGATCTGCGACGGACAAGATATATTGATTCCGGGCATCATGGAACATGTCGAGCGCGCCGGCGTACATTCGGGCGACTCGATCGCCGTTTATCCCGCCATCAACATCGACGACAGCCTCATAGAAAAAATAGTCGCCCACACGCGGGATATCGCTCTCGCGCTGAACGCCCTGGGGCTCGTGAACGTTCAGTACATCGTGCGCGGCGACGAGCTGTACGTGATCGAGGTGAATCCCAGGGCCTCGCGCACCGTGCCCTACATCAGCAAGGTCACGGGCGTGCCGATGGTCGGCCTCGCCACAAGGGCGATGCTGGGAGAGCGTCTTGATGACATGGGCTTCGGCACGGGCCTTTATCCTCCAGCCCCCTATACCGCGGTGAAAGTGCCGGTGTTCTCGTTCGAGAAACTTCACGGCGTGGACACGCATCTCGGCCCCGAGATGAAATCCACAGGAGAGGTGCTCGGCATAGGCAAGACGCTGGAGGAAGCGATGTTCAAGGGGCTTCTCGGGGCGGGATACGACATGGAGCGCGGGGGCGGCGTGCTCTTTACCGTCAGGGACAGCGACAAGCCGGAGATCGTGGACGTGGCCAAGAAATACGCGTCGCTCGGCTTCCGCCTTTACGCCACTAGGGGCACCGCGAAGGTATTGTCGCGCGCCGGGATTCCGGCGATGGTGATACACAAGATAGGCGAGTCGCCGGACAACGTCGCCACCCTCATAGAGGACGGCAAGGTGGCCTTTATAGTCTCGACGTCGGCCCGCGGACGCGACCCGGCCCGAGAGGGCGTGGTGTTCCGCTCTCTCGCGGTGAGGCTGGGCATACCGTGCCTGACGTCCATAGACACGGCTACGGCCGTCGCCGATTGCCTCAAAAGCCGCTACAGCGAGGAAAACACGGAACTGGTTGACATCGGCAATATGCGGCGCTCCGGGAAGAGGCTCAAATTTTGCAAGATGCACAGCTGCGGCAAGGACGACCTCTATTTCGACTGTTTCGAGCAGGAGATACCGTCCCCCGAGTCGCTGTCGATAATGCTGGGCGACAGGCATTTCGGCGTCGGCGGTCACGGGGTCGTGATGATAAACCCGTCCCCGTCGGGCAAAGCCGACGCCTATATGAGGCTTTTCAACACCGACGGCAGCGAGGGTTTTATGAGCGCGTCGGCCATCGCCTGCACTGGAAAATACCTGTTCGACAACGGGCGCACCGGCGGGCGCAAGGAGATGACGATAGACACGCAGAGCGGCGTCCGGAAACTGCGTGTCGTCACGCGGCACGGCGAGGTAATATCAGGCGAGGTCAACCTGGGCGTTCCAATGTTCGCCCCGCCGTCGATTCCGGTGAGCCTGCCGGGCGACAGGGTGATGGGCCGCGTCGTGGATATAGGCGACAGCACGTTCTGCGTTACCTGCGTGTCGATGGGCAGCCCGCACTGCGTCATTTTCTGCGACGACCTGGAGCGCGTCGATATCGAACATATTGGGCCGTTGGTGGAATGCGCCCCGATTTTCCCCAAACGCTCCAACGTGGAATTCGTCAGGATCGTCGACGAGTTCACACTCGCGATGCGAATCTGGGAGCGCGGTGACGGCGAGACGATGGCGAGCGGAAGCGGCGCGTGCGCGTCCGTGGTGGCCGCCGCGGAAAACGGATTCTGTTCGCGCGGAGGTCCCGTCCGCGTGATTCAAAACGGCGGCGACATGACGGTGAGTTATTCCGGCCCCGAGGTAATTCTGAACTGCAAGGTGCGGAAAGTGTTCGATGGCGTCGTGGATATGTGAGGGGCGTCTTGAATTTTTGCGAAAATTTTCCAGCGGAAACAGATTCACTTCTATAAAGCAGCGAAGCGCTGGAAACCGAGGGAGTCGTATGCCATCGCCTCATCGGAAACGACATCGACTGCGAGCATAACTATATTCAAAAACTTGGCGGCAGATTTCTTCACCACAAGGGGCGGCTCAGTGATAAGTATGACAGGCGCGCGATCCGCCATGTGCCGCATATCAATTTTCAATGCCCCGGCCAAATTTTTCTCTTTTATAGCACTTGTCAAGGGCCAGTGAAAATGTCGCGTTTTTGGTGCGATTTGGGCCAGTGAAAATGTCACCCCCCTTACCCAATATTCGCATAAATCAATGTCATGTCATCTGCGTTGTTCCTTTCTTCACATGCTCAGTGTTTATCCGAAAACGTCTCCACGGGTGGTCGGCGCTGGGTATCATTGG
>JAIRKI010000120.1 GCA_031260185.1 Synergistaceae bacterium
AAAAAAACATTTACCTACTCGGAAAAGTCCGAGGAAGTAAGAGCGGAATTTTGCGAAAAACTGGCTCGAATACCCGAAGAAACACGAGCGTATATCGACGAGAGCGGTATAAACAAACCGCTATATTTTTTAAGTTAAAACACTATAACATTGTAATATGCGCTTCAAATGAGGTATTGGACGATGGAATACAAGACATTTGAGGAAGAGCTTGACGCAATCAGACTTGAAATTTATGAGGAAATAAAGGACATGACCCTTGAAGAAGAAATCGCTTATATAAAAACCCAAGCCGCTCCAATATATGAGCAACACGGCATACGCCACGCAAAATCAACGGCTAAAAAAGAAGAAACTGTAAACGTGTAAATTCTGCCCCCTATTTTGCCAATTTGAGATATATCGTCACGACCAAACCGCCGGTTGGGGCGTTCGCGGCGATTATCTCGCCTCCGTGGTTTTCGATTATGCGTTTCGTTATCGCGAGTCCCAGCCCCACTCCGCCCTGAGTTCTTTCTCTGGCCTTGTCGGTGCGGTAGTACGGCAGAAAAATCTTGCCGATCTCGCCGTCGGGGACGCCCTGGCCGTGATCCCTGACGATTACGGCGGCGCGTTCCCCCTCCCGGCGGACGTCTATCTCGATTCCGGTCTCAGGAGGGGCGTAGCGAATGGCGTTGTGTATCACATTGTTCAGCGCGCGGTTCAAGAGCGTCGCGTCCCCCTGCACCGACAATTTCTGTACGTTCGCGCTGATATTTTTCTTTTCTATGCCCGTCTCGAATTCGATGTCCTCGATTATGGAATTTATTATTTCATCGAGTTCCACATGTTCGGAACCGGCCAAAGTCATGCCGTCCGCGCGGGTAAGCGTCAAAAGCTCCTCGACCATATTGTCGATACGGTATATTTCCAGTTCCATCCGATCCAGGTACGTTTCGTCCTCGATTTTCGATTTCCTTCGCAGCATCTCCAACGCCACTTCCATGCGTTGCATCGGCGAGCGGATTTCGTGGGAAATGTCGCTCAACAGCCTTTTCTGGGAGGATATCAGGTTGCCCACGCACTCGGCCATCCAGTTGAAACTCGCGCCCAGATCCGCTATCTCGTCGCTGCGTCCCGTCACTTCGGCGCCGACCCTCACCGATAAGTCGCCGTTCGCGAGTTTCAGCGTTATGCGCCTGAGTTCCGAAAGAGGGTTCATGAAATTCCTCACAAGCATGAAACTGAAAACGACGCAGAGAACCGCCACCGACAGCAGCACCGCCGTGTTTTCCCTCATCGGGCCGTCCCCGCGTTCGCCTGGAAAGGGGAAAAACGCCGCGATTATCCCGGAACGCCCAGAACTCGATAACGACGAGACGACTATGGGATGACGCGGACCCGCGGGCATATCGGACGACGCGTATGAGGCGTATGAGGCGAGCCATTCGAAACCGGGAAGATAAAAATCCGCTCCGTCGCGGCGGACGTTTATGTCAAGGCCGCTGGTTCTTTTCACTTCTCCGATCCATGAAATTACGCGCGCGTCCGGCACCGACTCCGATTGGTTCGCGAGCTCCGACGCGCTCCACTCCAGATGCCGAAACATTCCTTCCGGCATGATCCTGTCCCGCTCCCGCACCATTCGTGACAGGGTGAACAGGATGACCGGGAGAAAGAGCACGAACAGCAGGGTCAAATATATTTTCAAAAACAGGGGGAAACGGATCATCGCCCTCACAGCGCGTTTGCCCGCGAGAGCCCTTTTTCGGGAAAAACGTAAACGAACCCTTCGCCTCTCAGGGTTTTTATGCGTTCGCTTCCGCAAGGATAAGGCCCGAGCTTTCGTCTCAGCCTGCTGACGTGTACGCTCAAACTTCTGTCGAACGGCGCGTAACCGCGTCCCAAGACGTCTATGGACAACTGTTCCATGGATATATTTCTGCCGACGCATGAGAGCATGGCTTCCAACAGCCTGAATTCGACATTGGTGAGGGGAACTCCCTTCCCTTCTATCTTGACGGCGCGCGATTTCAAATCCATCTCGAGGTCGGCCAGGCATATGACGTTGGGAGATTTGGCTGACTCCGCGCCGGACAGGACGACGTAACGGCGGAGCACGGCCCTCACTCTCGCCGACAGCTCGCGCATACTGAACGGTTTGCAGATGTAATCGTCCGCCCCTATTTCCAGCCCGACCACCCTGTCAACGTGGTCCCCTTTGGCCGTGAGCATGATCACAGGTACGGACGAGATATCTCTGATATCTTTCAAAATTTCGAATCCGTCCCGCCCCGGCAGCATCACATCGAGTATTATTATGTCACAATGCCCGCCGGACAATAGATTGAGTCCCCTGTTTCCGGAATGCGCGCAGGAAAAACAAAATCCCTCGGACGTGAAATAATCCCCGAGCAGCTTGCAGAGTTCAACATCGTCGTCTATTACAAGGATATTTTTTATGTCCCTTGACCTCCTCGCCGAATCGTCATGACCGGGCTTCATTATAATCAAAAGCCCGCGTTATTTTATCGCGCGCCGGTTGCCGCTTTACATTTTTTTGCAATTCAAAGCGATATTTAACATTATTTTGCCATTCGCCGGTCGTTTCACGTCTAAAATGAAAAATAATATAAAAGGAAGGAGGATATGGATATATACGACGGATTCCGCGAAGGAATTCAATTTGTCGAGAAAGGAGAAACGCGATGAATGTAAGTTCTGTTTCAAGTTACAGCGATACTTTGTGGGAAGAGTACCTCGAACGGCTGCGAAAAAAACAGCAGCAAAAAGAAAGCCCGCCGATTTCCGAAACGGCCGGCGCCGCAGCAAGCGCGGTTTCCTCCGTTCCGGCGCCCGACGAAATATTGTCGGAACTTCAAGAACTTCAGGGCGATCCGGAACAGTTGAAGGCCAGGGCCTCCGAACTGGCGGCCCAAGTCGCGGAAGAGGCCGAAAATTCGGCCGGCGTTCGCGCGAACGCGCTGAACGAACTGGCTTCGGATCTCGAAGAAGTGGCGGATTCCGGCGATTTGTCGGTACTTCAGGAGAAGCTCGCGGGCAAATCAGGCGCCGCGAGACCGCAGGGCCCTCCCCCAGGCGGCATGGGCGGAGCTTCCGGCGTATCCTCGAAATTGATGGAAGCGCTTATCGAAGAAGAAGACGATGAAAACTCCTCCGGCATTGACGATATCAAAGCCTTCCTTGAAAAAATCCAAGAGCTGGCGGAGGAAGAGAAAAGCAAAATCTCCGACGCTCAATTCTCGTCGGAACTGACGCCGGAAAAGATTCTGGCTGAACTGGAAACCCTGCGGGACGACCCCGAACGGCTGAAGGCCAGAGCCTCGGAACTGGCCGGGCAACTCAAGGGCGATACCGGTCTTCGCGCCGAGGCGGCGTTACCTCTCGTCGCGGACCTCGAAGAAATCGCTGAGAGCGGGGATTTATCCAAATTGCGCGAAAAAGCGTCGCGAACAAGCCCCGGCACAATCAAGCCCGGCAATGAATACGCATCGCTTGGACTGGAGTCTCTCGTGTCCAAATTTCAGGCGCTGAAGGAGATGAGCGCCTCCAATACGCCGGACGCCGCGGGCGATTCAGATGAAACCGAAGGCGCGGCCGCGAAAAACCAGACGTCTGCCAACGACCTGATATCGAAAATAAAAGCCGGCCTGTCGGACCGGTTTATCGCGATTTACGCGCAAAGACAGATACCCGTATCTACGGTAAGCCTGTCCGGATAACCGCGCGGCCGGGATGGTTTTTCCATCTCATGAAAGGCGCTCGACACGGATGTTGAGCGCCTTTTTATCGTAATCTTTTGTCATGTATTTAAACGCCAACAAACGAATAATACGCCGCGATGAGATAAATTTTTGATGTATAATGAGAAAATAGGAAGCGGGGCCGATAATGATTGCGGGCCGCTGCGAAGGGATGAGTGAGAATGTTTGAAATAAGATGATATTTTCAGAAAAACGCCATACAAACACACACTTTATCTGGGAGTGATCGCGATGACTGAAATACGGAATGTGGACTCCGGCAGGAAACCAAATATTTACGAGGCTCTTTTCATCATTATTATGGCTGTGGCGCTGATTTTATCGGCGGTAAAAGTATTCGGGGCCGATGTTCACGTGCCGCTGGTTTTTTCGGCGTGTGTCGCGGCGATCGTTTCGATGCTCGTGTTGAAGGTCAAATGGCCGGTGCTGGAGGAAGGCATTCTCAACACCATACTGATGGGGATGAAGTCGATGCTGATCCTGTACACGGTCGGTATGCTGATCGGGGTCTGGATACGGAGCGGTGTCGTTCCGACCATGATTTATTACGGGCTTGACCTTCTGGGCCCATCCGTGTTTCTCGTCGCGACGGTGTTGATCTGCAGCGTGGTATCGCTCGCGACCGGCACCTCGTGGGGCACGAGCGGAACTGTCGGCATCGCGCTGATGGGCATTGGCGCGGGTTTGGGAATACCGGCGCCGGTATCCGCCGGTTTTGTGATATCCGGCGCTTATTTCGGCGACAAGATGTCGCCGCTTTCCGACACCACCAATCTCGCGCCGGCGATGGCCGGAACCGATATATTTCAGCACATAAGGGCCATGGTCTGGACGACCGGGCCTACCTATATAATAGTGCTGATTGTGGCCGGGATCATGGGAATGAAGTACGCCGGCGGGACGCTCGAAACCGAAAAGATAGCGGCCATACAGGCTCTGCTCTCCGCCGAGTTCAACATTTCCTTGCTGGGATTTCTGCCGCCGGTCATAGTGATAGCCCTCGCGGCGAGCGGGAGGCCGGCGCTTCCGTCGATTTTCGCGGGAGTGCTCGCCGGAGCGGTATTGGCGATGGTTGGAGGGGTGGGTTTCGGAGGATTGCTCGATGCCCTTCAGAACGGCTATGTCCCAGCTTTGTCCGGAGAGCTGACCTCGGCTGGTGAAGACCTCGCGGAAGTCGCCCGCGTTCTCTCCGAGAACGGGGTGGCCTCGGTTACGCCCGAAGCGGCCGCCGGCGCCGGCGGCGTCCTGAAGGAACTGCTGGAACGGGGCGGGCTTCAATCGATGAACTGGACCGTATCGCTCATCCTGTGCGCGTTGACATTCGGCGGCATCCTCGACAAAGTGGGCTATCTGGAAGTTCTGCTCGACACCTGCCTGAGACGGGTAAAATCCGCCGGCGGTCTTTGCGCGGCGACGATAATTTCCTGTTTCCTGACGAACGTTTTAGCCGGCGATCAGTACATATCCATCGTATTTCCCGGGCGCATGATGAAGGAGAAGTTCGACGAGTCCGGAATGCATCCCCGGATGCTGTCGCGCTCGCTGGAGGATTCCGGGACGCTCACGAGCGTCCTGATACCGTGGAACACGTGCGGCGCTTATCACTGGAACACGCTGGGAGTGCATCCTCTGGCGTACGCGCCATACGCGATCATGAACTGGCTGAATCCCGTCATAGCCATAGTGATGACTTATATGGGAATAGGCATAGCGTGGCGCACCAAGGGAGACGGATTCGTCATTTCCAAAGTAAGGCCGAGACAGGCGGCCGGCGAGTAAGCGTAACCGATACTCGCGAAATTTTTTAGAGCCTCGAAGCCATAGTACCGGGAGAGGAAGTGTGTAAGAAGGAAAAGGCAAGGACCGGCGGCTGTTTGGTGAAAACACTAAGCGACCGATACAACTCGCTTTGCTCGTTGGTCGTCTGCTTATGCCACGAAGTCGAAAGGCGGATACATAAGGAAGCCGGCTACCCTGAACATCTTACCGGAAGCCACAAGAAACTGTCGGGAAGTGCAGAACAGTGGTGATTCTCAGAAGTTCGGGAGGTGAGACATCGCGATGAAGGCAGAAAGCCGCAACGAAGCGGGCTGTTCCTGTGAGGGCAGGTTGGAAACCGGGAGCAACAGGGGAGCGCGGAGCGATGCTTCTCTGAAACGGGCGGACGAGAACGGCGCGGTATCGTTGCTCGCTGAAGTTCTCGAAAGACAAAACCTGAACAGGGCATATAAGCGAGTAAAGAAGAACGGCGGAGGGCCGGGAATCGACGGAATGACGACAGACGAGCTTCCGGAATACCTGAAAAGCAACGGCGGTGAACTCGTCGCGGGAATATCACAGGGCAGTTATCGACCTCAGCCCGTCAGGAGAGTTGAGATATTGAAACCTGACGGAGGCATACGGGAGTTGGGAGCGCCGACGGTAGTGGACAGAGTGATACAGCTAGCGACAGCGCAGGTACTGGAACCAATATTCGAGCCTGAGTTTTCGAACGGGAGTTATGGGTTCAGAACAGGGCGCAACGCCCATCAGGCGACAAGGAAGGCTCGTGAATACTGCGACGAGGGATACTCGGAAGTTGTGGATATAGACCTCGCGAAGTATTTCGACACAATCAGCCACGATCCGCTCATCAATATGCCGCGTGAGAAGGTAAAAGACGAACAGCTCATAAGCCTGATACGCAAATGTCTGAAGAGTGGTGTCATGGCAGGCGGAATATACAGCCCTACTATTGAAGGTTCTACGCAAGGCAG
>JAIRKI010000009.1 GCA_031260185.1 Synergistaceae bacterium
GCAAAAACCTCAAAATCAGACTCGCGTAATATTTTCCCATAACAGCCAAAGTCCTTTTTCCGTACATTCAGTACCACACGACATCTAGCCTCAAATTTCTATGGACACCTGCTGGTATAGCAGGTGTCCTGGAATTTCTTATGAATATACATTGAAGGAGCATTGACATGAACTCACCGATGCCGGAAATAACTGTCGTAATATCTCTTTATAATAAGGCGCGTTGCGTAAAGTCGACTGTCGATACAGTCCTCAATCAAACGGTAAATAATTTTGAGCTGATTGTAGTCGATGACGGCTCGACCGACGGCTCTGAAAAAATTGTCGCCGAAATAGCCGATTCAAGAATTAAAATCATACATCAGGAAAACGCCGGAGTTTCCGCCGCGCGTAATAGGGGCGCGGCGGAGGCGTCGTCGGATTTTATCGCGTTCCTGGACGCCGACGACATATGGGACGCCGATCATTTGGAAGCGTTGATCGCGTTGAGGAGAAAATTCCCTGACGCCGGTCTTTATGTCACCGATCACACGGAGTCTTTTTATAAGTTCAGTAATATTGCGAGGCAGCGTGGAATAAAACTCGAAACACAAATGTTGTTGGATTTTTTTAGGTCATCAGTTTTGTTTAATCACTTTCCGGTTCATACTTCCTGTTTTGCCGTGAAGAAAAGCACGATGCTGGAAGTTGGCGGTTATAATCGCGCTTTTAATGCGTTTGAGGATCAGGAATTTTACTCAAGGGTTGCCTTTAAATATCCCATGACGGCGTTCACTCTCAATGGGTTGAGTCATTACATCGCAAAATACAGCGAACTGGCAAAAGCAAACGTAGCCGACGTTTCGGAAGCCGCGTTAGAAAAAAACGCGCAATATATATCAAACGATATTCATGACAATACTTCTTCCAATAACGGGTCCTTTTTTATTTTTGTAAGGCCATACCTGCATTCATCTCCCGATTTAATCGCTTTTGCATGGATTTTCCAGTTTACGATAGCGATGAGGCTGATTTCAAACGGAAAAAAGCGCGAGGCGATTTTATATCTTATCAGATGCTATCGTTTTTATAAACGCATACCGCGTGACAAGCTGTTTTTTATCAAAAAAATATGCTGGTGCTTGTGCGCATGTCTTGTGCCTAAAATCTTCATGACGCCATTGAAAAAATTGAAGATAAGCATAAGTGAAATATTATACAATGTAAAACTTTCCGGCGCTGAAAGATAGGACGCCGGTTCAGCCGGCGCTTTTCAAGAACAGAAATATCAATATCGCGTATCGCGATGAGTTTATGATCATTAAAACGGAAAGCGCGGTATAAATTCTACCGAACCATACGGACAAGGGACCGTAACCGGGCAGCGTGCGGTACTCCAGTTCCACCGGCACTTTGCGGTTTTTCATCAGGTTCGTGAAATTCTCCACGCCCACGGGCGATACTACGCCGAATCGGCGGAAGGGTATGCGCAGGCAGGGTTTCGCGCTTTTCCGGCAGTACAGAAAAATGCCGGATTTCGAAAAAACGGCGCGCGTAATTTGGGCCGTGTCCAGCCTTATTTCTTTGCCGATAATTCTGTCGCGCCATATGACGGTGTTTTCGTCAAACTCCGTGTAAAAAAATTTCCACGCGATCAGAAAAAAACAGCAGGCAGCGACAGCGAAGGCATATAAAGCGACAGTCGCTCCCACAAAGGCGTAGCGATAAAAACTTCCCGCGAAAAAAAGAACCAATCGCAGTAACAGCGTGATAATGAGGGTGACAAGAAAAAATTGCTTGGCGAGGGACGAATAATAATAGCGAATGCGGAACATAGCGCGCTCCTTATTATTGGGGCTCCGCCCCAAACCCCGGCAGGGAGCTTGCTCCCCGCACCATCTTCATAATTAATAAAGGGGTCAAGGGGACTGGTCCTCTTGTTCAGTCTTTTTCGCGCGCGTGTTTTTCGTCCTCGTCGTTCCTGTGTTTGGAGAGCCACATTCCCCAGTCGATCCCGAGAAGGCCGCTCGCGATGTATGTGCCCGCCAGGGCGAGGAGCGATTTTTCGCGGAGCAGGGCGAAACAGGATATGACGATCAACGCCAGAGTCAGCGCTTTGCGTTTGTGAACGTTGCCTTTGCGCAGGAGTTTGAGGTTGCCGTAGGGAACCGACGATATCATCAGAACGCCCAGCGAGACCATTGCCGCGACCGCGAGCGCCGGAGTGAGTGGTATGTCGCCGATGACCAGCGCGGCGAGCGCCATGCCGCCGGCCGGTATGGGCAATCCCTGAAATGAGCCCGCTACGTGGGCGACGTTGAAACGGGCGAGCCTCAGCACTCCGCAGAGCGCGAAGAACGCCGCCCCCAGCGCGCCGGGCATACCGCCGCCATCCATGTCCGCGTATCTGGCGTAGATGAGAAACGCCGGAGCCGCTCCGAAAGATAGCGCGTCCGCCAGGCTGTCGAGTTCCTCGCCGAAAGCGCTGCTTCCGCCGAGCCTGCGGGCCAATTTGCCGTCCATGTAGTCGAAGAACACCGCCATCACCAGCACCAGCGCGGAGGGCAGGAACAGCCGCCTGTACGTCAGTATCAGGGAAAACATGCCGCAAAGCACGCTGCCGCTCGTTATCATGTTGGGAACTATCTTGTTGAACGGAATGTTCCTGACCCGTCTTCCGCGTCTGTATCTCATCTGATTTTTTTCACTCCTATCACGGATTCTCCGGCTTTTACTCTGTCGCCGATTCGAACCGCCGGAGAAACGCCTTCGGGCATATATATGTCAACTTTCGAACCGAGCTTGATCATACCATATCGTTCGCCGCGCGCAAGGGAGTCTCCGTTTTTTACGTAACAAACTATTCTGCGGGCCATTATGCCGGCTATCTGAACCAGCGTAGCGCGTCCTTCCGGGGTCAGTATCCGCACGTACATCCGTTCGTTTTCCTCCGACGACTTGGGGGCGAAGGCGAACCATTTTTTCCCCGGGACATGTATTATACCCTGCACCGTTCCGTCGCGCGGAAACCTGTTGACGTGGACGTCGAAACCGTTCATGAAAATGCCTATTCTCACCGAGCGTCCGGCGAAATCGTCGTCGGTCTCGGTTATCTCGACGACACGCCCGTCGGCGGGGCTCACCCACGAATCCGCGTTCCCTTCCGGCGTTCTGTCGGGATCCCTGTAAAACCACAGCGCCAGCGCGAAAAACAGCGCGAAAAACGCGGCGGCGACAGGATAAAGAAAATACGCGCCCGCCGCGGCGGCGGCGAGCGCGGCGAGCGCCGGCGCGCCCGCCGCCGCGAATTTCAGCGGGTTACGCATCCTTTGACGTTTCCGGCTCCGACTTTATTACGCTGACGTCAGCCACCGTGTCGCCCTCGTCCAGCCTCACGACGGTGTATCCGGTGGCGGATCTGCTCAGGCTCGATACATCGGAGGCCATCATGCGCACCACGCGGCCCTGTCCCGATATTATCATCAGTTCGTCGTCCCCGGAAACGCCCCACGCGCCTGTGAGTTTTCCGGTCTTTCCGGTCAGGCGCATGGCCCTCACACCGCCGGTAGCCCTGTGGTGCGGCGTGAATTCCTCGTATGGCGTCCTCTTGCCGATGCCGCGTTCGCTGACGAACAACACCTGCCGTCCCGGAATGATCACGTCGCAGCCGACCACGCGGTCGCCTTCCGAGAGTTTTATTCCGCGCACCCCCTGGGCCGAGCGTCCCTGCGGGCGAAATTCGCTCTCGTGCACACGCAACGTCTGGCCGTCCGCCGTCGTGAAAAGCAGCTCGTCATTGCCGTTCGTTATGCGCACGCGCGCGATTTCGTCGTCGTCGCGGACGCCCAGAACGCGCCTGCCGACTTTGGGCACGCCCTCCAGTTCCTCTATCGGCATCCGCTTGGCCTGCCCCTGTTTGGTCACGAAAAACACGAATTTGGCGTCACCGTGGTTCATGTCGCGGAAAGCGACCACTTTTTCGCCCCGGTCGAGAGATACGATGGAATTTATCAGCTTGCCCTTGCCGGTCTTTGGTTCAGGCAGCACGTGGCATTTCACGCCGAATATCCTTCCCCGGCTGGTGAAAAGACAGAGGGTGTTGTGCGTCGTGGTGGTCTTTATGAGGGATATCTCGTCCTCCGGTTTGGGCGTGGCCCCTTTGACGCCCTTTCCTCCTCGCGATTGGACACGGTAATCCTGAAGGGGCATCCGCCTGATGTAGCCGTCGCGGCTCAGCACCACCACTATTTCGGCCTCGGGTATGAGGTCTTCGGCGGAAAAGTCGTCCATCGAATCCTGTATCTCCGTGCGCCTCTTGTCCGCGTAATTTTTTCTGACCTGCCTGAGTTCGTCGGCGACCACCGCGTCGAGGACGGACGGGTTGCCTAGGATCGCGCGGTATCTTTCGATGTCGGCGAGAAGAGAGGCGAGTTCCTCCTCCAGCTTGCGGCGTTCCAAACCCGTGAGGCGCTGCAAGCGCATTTCCAGTATGGCGGAAGCCTGTATCTCGCTGAAGCCGAGTTCGGCCACGAGGCCGGCGCGCGCGACGGGGACGTCGGTGGCCGCGCGGATTATGCGTATCACTTCGTCGATAAAATCGAGGGCCTTTACCAGGCCTTCGACTATGTGCGCACGCTCCTCGGCCTTGCGAAGGCGGTATTCCGTGCGCCTGCGGACGACGGAGCGCCTGTGTCCCAGAAAAATTTCCAGCAGTTGCTTGAGCCCAAGTTCCAGCGGGCGGCCGTTCACCAGTGCGAGGTTTATCACTCCGAAAGTGGCCTGAAGCTGCGTGCGGTTGTAAAGCTGCCGTATCACGAGGTTCGGGTCGGCGTCGCGGTGCAGTTCCATCACGATGCGCATACCCTTCCTGTCGGACTCGTCCCTCATTTCGGTTATGCCGTCGATGAGCCCGTTTTGCGCGCATTTCGCGATAGTTTCCAGCAGATTAAGTTTATTGACCATGTAGGGAATTTCGGTGATGATAACGGCGTTTTTGCCGCGTTTCAGTTCCTCGGTTTCGGCTTTCCCGCGGCAGATTATCTTGCCTCGGCCGGTGGCGTACGCGTCGGCTATGCCGTCGCGCCCCAGGATCACTCCGCCGGTGGGAAAATCAGGGCCGGGAATTATCCTCATGAGTTCCGCCAGTCCGATGCCGGGGTTTTCGAGCGCCGCGAGGCAGGCGTCGATCGCCTCGCCGATATTGTGCGGCGGTATGTTCGACGCCATGCCCACCGCTATGCCGGAGCTTCCGTTCACCAGCAGATTGGGGATCATGGATGGGAGAAGCGTGGGTTCCTGCAGCGACTCGTCGAAATTGGGCGTCCAGTCGACCGTCTCCTCGTCGATGTCCGCCAGCATCTCCTCGCCTACGGCGTCGAGCCTGGCCTCGGTGTAACGCATCGCGGCCGGCTCGTCCCCGTCTATGGAGCCGAAGTTTCCCTGCCCGTCGACCAGAGGATACCTCATGCTGAAATCCTGGGCCAGGCGGGCCATAGTTCCGTATATGGCGGAGTCGCCGTGGGGATGATATTTACCCATCGTCTCGCCGACGACGCGCGCGGACTTTTTGAACGGCTGGTTGTGTCTCAAGCCGAGTTCGAGCATGGCGTAAAGGATCCTTCTCTGAACCGGCTTGAGGCCGTCCCTCGCGTCGGGTATCGCCCGGCCCACTATGACGCTCATGGCGTAGTCGAGATAACTGTGCTTTATTTCCTCTTCAATCGGCAACGGAATGACCTTGCCGAAAAGTTCCCGCTGTCCGGGGTCGTTATCCATCGAAATACCTCCACAAAGACCGCGTGTCCTTCAAAAATCAAGCGGCGGAACACCGCCGCTCGCATTGACCGCCCATTTATTGTATCACGTTTCAAGGCAACCCGCGCGAATAATTCCAAAACCGCGGGCTCTGCCCGCGCCCCGCAAGGGGACTAATCCCCTTGACCCCTTGTTAATTTTTTTATTTTCACCCGCGGGGTGAAAATAAAAAAATTTAAGAGGGTCCAGGGAGCCGGCTCCCTGGCGGGCGCGGGCGGAGCCCGCGGTTTTGGAATTATTCCGTGATCGGGAAATACGGGGTGAGGGCGCGGAACTCGACCGGAGACGACAGCACTATCGACGTAGTCGTCTGCCCGTAATTGCTCATCTGATTGATGATTTGTTCGAGATGCCCGACGGACGCCACCACGACTTTCAGTATGAAACCGTCTGTGCCGGTGAGGTGATGCCCTTCTATGACTTCGGCGATGGCGCGCGCCATTTCGTCCGCTTCCTTGAGTTTGCCGGCGCTCGGGGCCACGCGGATGAACGCGGTGATCGGAAAGCCCAGTTTTTCCTGATCCACGACGGCCCTGTACCCTTTTAAATATCCGGCTTCTTCCATCCGATGAACCCGCTCGGCGACGGCCGGCGAAGATAAGCCGACGCGCCGCCCGAGTTCGCTGAATGAAATTCTCGCGTTCTCCTGCAACGCCTTCAGGATTTGTCTTCCTATGTTGTCCAACAGCTTGTCTGTCTGCATTTCTTTTTCCTCCCGGCAAATATCGGTTATGAAAAAATTTTATATCTTTTGACTTTGCTGAAAATCTTTATTCGCAACCTGTCTCGAAACCCACGAACGACGAAAAAAGAGCGTTAAAAATAACACCAATCAACTAATGAAATATCTTTTTGTTTTTAACGGTATTCAGACATAAAATTTCGGAAGCGGCGCGATAAAACCGTTATAATAAAAAATATAACCCGCTGTTTCTTTTTAAATTATCAGAAACGCTGAAAAAAATCAAGATATCAAGTATCACGCGGTATGGATCGTGACGGGTCATATAGACGCGGACCATGTACATCTATTGCTGTATCGTATGAATCTTTTGATAAAATATATCCAAAGAAACGGGTTTATGAACGGCACAGGCAAGCCGGAAGCGACGCGCGGGCAAAATCCGAACATCGCTCGCCGGATCTATAGGCGCGTACATGTTTGCCTTATCGCCCGCCGGACGCTTCGTCGATCTCTTTTCTCAGCGCGGTCAGAAACTCGCCTATCCCTCGGTCGGTTCTGTAATCCGCGAGGTAATCCATGGGGGTGATGTCGCGGTTGCAAATGGCGACGCAGGCGCCGGCGCTCTTCGCTATGGACGGCATCTGATTCGCCGGGGAGACTTGCAGCGACGAGCCCAGCACGATGAATACGCCGCACGATCGGGACGCGTCCCATGAGGCGGAAAACGCGTCCTCGGGCAGGCCCTCGCCGAAGAGCACCACTCCGGGGCGAAGCCGCCCGCCGCATACCCGGCAGGGGACGCGGTCGATGAAATCGCGCCGCGCCGACGGCGCGCCGCATTCCATGCAGCGCACTTTATTCACCGAGCCGTGGAGTTCGTATATCGCCTTCGAACCGGCGGCGGCGTGCAAACCGTCGATATTCTGGGTTATTACGCATTTCACGAGGCCGCGCGATTCCAACTCGGCCACTGTCTCGTGTCCCGTGTTGGGTTTGGCGTTTCCCATCGCTTCGAAACGCCGCGAGTAAAACGCGTGGAACTTGTCGTAATTTCTCCTCATGGCCGTGGTCGTGGCCAGTTCCATTGGGTCTTCCACGTTCCACATCCCGTTTTTCGAGCGAAAGTCCGACAGCCCCGACTCGGTGCCCATCCCGGCCCCGGTGAATATCACGGCGTCTCGCGTCCCGACGATCCTGGAAGCGAGGGTTTTCAAGCCTTGGTCGTTCATTTTTATGACCATTCCTTTCTTCGCGGAGCACAAAATGGAATACCGCGGCTGGTTCCAAACCTCACCCCGCGTTTCAAGGATCGATTTTTCATTCCAATCCGCCCGGTTTCGGCGCGCCGTTTCCGGTCTCCGGCACGTCCTCGTCTATCTCTTCGTATATGCTGTAAAGCAGCGAATCGAGATATTCATCGAGCGTCCCGTCCATCCATACCGAGCCGACCGTCATGCAGTCGAGGGCCGGAACCTCAAAGGCGATTTCGTAATAACAGTCGTTTTCGCCGGCGCCGCGATCCTCTATGAGCACGGCCGCGACATCGGCCTTGTATTTTTCGGAACGCACCGCGTTGACGTATGACTTCGCTTTTCTGAGCGAGCCGATGTCGAAATCCCGTCCGTATACGTTCGTAATTTCCTCGTAAGCGCGTTCCAGCACGGCGTTCCTGTCGGCTATCCCGAAATCGGCGCGCTCCCCGATCTCCTTCCACGTATCCGCCGCGGCGCACGGCCCCGCGAATACGCAGACCAAAATGACGGGCAGGACGAAATTTTTGAACGGCAACCGGCATACCCCCTTATCTTTCGATCTGTCTCACCACGTCGATTACCGTGCCGTCGCGCCATTCCGCGACCGCGACGATCCTGTCCGTCACGCGTATCGGCTCCATCGGCCCGCTCATTTCCCGCGCGCGGGCGGCGAGTTCATCCATCGGGACGAGCGGCGTCTGTTTCGATATCGCGAAATCCGCGACGGCGTCGAGCAGATCCCGCCTCCTCGGGTTGATCGTCACGCCGAATTCGGTCACGAGGGCGTCGACGACCTCGCCGGGCGTGGTGACCGTGTGCGCGCGCTCAACCACGCAGGGAACGCGCCCGCGGAGGAGCGGCTGCGCGATGATCGTGAGTTTCGCCCCGGCGGCGGCGTCCTGGTGTCCGCCTATTCCGTGCAGCAGCGCGCCGTCCGCCTCGGTGTTGACGTTCGCGTTGAAATCCACGTCAACCTCCGTCGCTCCCAGAACCGCGATGTCGAGCATGTTCACGGCCGCGCCGCGGTTCCACGGGTTCGCGTACCAGTCGGCCGATATTTCGATGTGGTTCGGGTCGGCGGATATCGAGTTGACGGCTTCGAGGTCGAACGACTGGACGTCCATCAATTTGCGAACCAGGCCCTCCCTCATCAGATCGACGAAATACCCAGTGATGCCGCCCAGTCCGAACGAACCCGTTATGCCGCGGCGTTTCATCGCCTCCTTCATGAACGCCGTGACCGCGAGCGGTATGCCTCCCGCGCCGGTCTGAAAACTGATTCCGTCCGTGAAATACGGCGACGCCTCGATCAGTTTCGACGCGTGGCTCGCTATCAAAAGGCGCAGCGGGTCGCGCGTGACCCTGGTTGTGCCCGAGACTATGCCGGCGGGGTCGCCGATGCTGTCCGTGACGGCCACCAGGTCGACGTAAACGCCGGGTATGGAGACGGGCGATATCGGGAAACTTCGCAAATTATCCGTGACGGCCACGACCACGTCGGCGTATTCGGCGTCGGTAAACGCGTAGCCTATCGAACCGCAGGCCGATTTGCCCGTCCGCCCGGAGATGTTGCCCGCCCGGTCGGCGGTCGGGGCCGCGATGAACGCGACATCGATACGCGCGTCACCCGACATGACCGCCCTGGGGCGTCCGCCGTGGCCGCGAAGGACGACAGGCGTGTCGAGTTTGCCCTCCGAGACGAGTTTGCCTATGGCTCCGTTCACCGAGCCCATTATTTTCGCGACGACGCCGCTTTGGATGCAGGGTATTATCGCCTTGTGAACGTCGAACAGCGCGGTCGGGAATATCGTGAGACCGCCTATGCCGAGTTCCGCGCACGCCCTTATGACCTCGTTCACCACGAAATCGCCGTTTCTCAGATGATGGTGAAAGGATACGGTCATCCCGCTTTTGAGCCCGGACGCAATCACGGCCTCCTTTATGCTGCCCGTGACCTTGCTTTTCCCGTTCGGAACCGCCGCCCTCATTCGCGGGCCCGCGCGATAACCGGACGGCGCGCGCGCGAACGCTCCTTCGTACAATTTTCCGCTCGTTTCGCCGTAACCTTCTATGCGGGACGGGATTTTTCTTTTCGCGGCGTTTATTTCCATATTATATTACACCTTCTCCGCCGACAGGCCGGCCCGCGCCAGCGTGTACTCCGCCCCGCGGATCACCGGAGCGTCTATCATGCGCCCGTCGAGAGAGACGGCGCCAAGTCCCCGGGCCGCCGCCGCTGACGCCGCCTCGACTATCCTTCGGGCCGTCTCGATTTCCTTCTCCGTGGGGGCGTATATCTCGTGAATGACGGGAATCTGGTTGGGGTGTATCACGCTCTTTCCGTCGAAACCAAGTTGTTTGACGAACGCGGTCTCACGGCGCAGCCCATCGTCGTCGGCGACGCGCGGAAAAACCGTGTCGAGCGCGTCGACCCCGGCCGCGCGGGCGGCGACTATCAACATGCGCCTTATCCATTCGAGTTCCGTCCCCTCTTTGCTGCGGCCGGCGCGAAGGTCGGCCGCGAGGTCTTCGCCGCCAGGCAGTATGGCCGTCACGCGCGGGGAAGCCGTCGCGATATCGTATGCCCTCCAGACGCCGCGGGCGCTTTCGAGCAGGCAGAAAATTTTCGTGCTTCCCCGCGTGACGCCGTATTTTTCCTCGGCTTCGGAGATTTCCTCGTCGAGGTCGAGCACGGTTCGCGGGCTTTCGACCTTGGGCGCCCGGATTCCCGACACGCCGCACGAGACCGCGGCCGCGACGTCGTCGCGCCAGAACCCGGTGTCGAGGCCGTTTATCCTGACCGTAACCTCGCACCGGCCAAATCCGCCGCGCCGCAGCGCCTCGCGCGTCAACACCCGCGCCGCGTCTTTTTCCGACGCCGATACCGCGTCCTCCAGGTCGATGACCAATCCGTCGGGGCCGAAGAGATGCCCGCGCAACAGCATGTTCGGGTTGTTGCCCGGAAGATAGAGCATCGTCCGCCTCATTCGGCAAGCCCCGCGTATCTTTTGTAAGCCGTTTCGACGCGCGCGCCCAGGACGACGCCGAGCGCGCCGTTGTCCCGCACGCTGATCCGGAGACGCTCGCCCGCGCCGAGAGCGTCGAGCGTATCGTTTATCGTTTTTTCCATCGACGACTTGAACCTGACGGCCGACGCTCCCGAAATCTCTATGACGCGCCCCGCGTCCGAATCAGCGACGGCGACGAGACAATCCATCGATTCCAATGTTCCGGCCCGCGCCGTTTTTATCGCGTTCGCTTCCAAGTTTTCTCCTCCTTGTCAACGAAATTCGACTTTTGCCGTAGGTTTTAACCACGGAAAATTATAACATTTAATGGAGTATAATTAATGTCGTTAAAAAAACTGTCGCGCGTTTTCGTGAGGTGATGGAGTGGCCCGTACAATGGTATTTATAGATCATATGAATTTCCAGATCGCGCTCGGCTCGCTTTTCAGCCCCGAGATCACGCCCCGGCTCGACTACAACGAACTGCCGCGCCAGATTGTGGCCTCGGCCAACGCGGGGGAACTGATGAAGACGATATTGTTCATACCGAGACCCGACGAATTTCTGATGCAGGACGAGGGACTCGAAAAATATTATCTCTGGGCGGCAGGCATGAGGGTGCAGCGGAATTTCGACGTGGTGGAAGGCACGCACATGGCAAGACCGACAAAACAGGAAGTGCCGATGAACATAAAGGACAACGAGACTTATTACAAGGTCGAAAAGGGCACCGACGTCAACATCGCGATTTATTCGCTGCGGATGGCGTTTTTCAACGCCTACGACACCGCCGTTTTCGTGAGCGGGGACACGGATTATCTGCCGATATACGATACGCTGCGCGTGATGGGAAAACTGGTGATGCTCGCGGTCGTGAAGGGACAGTATATAGGACGCCTCATACCCAGCGTCGACGGTTTCATAAATCTGGACAAGAAGTTCTTCGAAAGATGCACCTTGCGGGACAGAATCGCGAAATACAAAGAAAAACACCAGTGAGAGGCCGTATGTGAAACGCGTTTCGCCGTTCGCGCTGATAATTTTCTGTTTCCTGTCCGCTGTCGTTTGCCAAAACCGCGCGGCGTTCGGCGCTTCGGCGCGCGCGCAAACCGTCGAAGCGCGGGAGTTCGCCTCGTTCGTCGACGGGTTTCTGGCCGGAGCGCAAAGGGAACGGGCGATACCGGGGATGGTTTTCGCCGCGGTTCAGAACGGCGAGATACTTTATCTCAAAGGATACGGCGTGTCGGATATCGCGTCCGACAGTCCCGTCGATCCCGAAAAAACGCTTTTCAGAGCGGGCGCCGTCACGCAGCCCGTAACGGCGGCGGCGGTCATGCAGCTTGCCGAGCGCGGCCGCGTGGGCCTCGACGAGGACGTGAACATCTTCCTGCGCGGGTGGAAACTGCGGAACCGCTTCAACGAGCCTGTCACCCCGAGACGGTTGATGACGCACACTTCCGGTTTGGATTGCATGAAGCTCGAAACCGCCGCGGCGACGTCCGCCGACGAAAGGGCATACGCGTCGCGGCTGCCCAGGACAATGCCCTCCGTAGTCAGCGAGCCGGGGGCTTATTATCGCGCTTCCGGCATGGGCTACGCCCTGCTCGGTTCGATAATAGAGCGATATTCCAGGATGAACTTCGACGCTGCGATAAAGAGATATATATTCAGGCCGCTCGGCATGGATAAGAGCGTTTTCTACCTGACCCCGGACGACGCGGAGAACCTGGCGGCCGGATACGATTCGCGCGGAGCCGAGGTTCCTTACGAATACAGGCTCGACCCCCCGGCTGTCGGCATGTGCACGACGGGACGCGATATGGCGAGATTCATGATCGCCCAACTGTCTGTGGGCGCGGCGGGAAGAAGCCGGATACTGGGGGCGCTTCACTCGGGCAGCATGATGAACAGACATTTTTCGCCCCACGGCATGATAAACGGAGCGGGGCTCGGCTACCTCGAACACACGTCCGCCGGGCGCGGGACGCTTCAACGGCGCGGAGAGATGCCGGGATTTTCCAGTTTCATGATGCTCGTTCCGGAAGTAAACTTCGGATTTTTTTTCGCGGCGAACGAATCCGGGATCGACTTCGGCGGCAAACTCGGCGAGGCTTTGGCGGAACGCTTTTTCCCCGCGCCGGCGGGCCGGAACGCGCCGCCTGCCGCGAGGCGGGGAGTTTTTCCCGCCGACTCGCGGGGTTACTACAGAACCAATGACATTTCCCGCGGCACGGCCGAAAAAATTACCGCCTTCAACGCCGACCAGATCAAAGTATCCGCCGCGGACGGCTATCTCGTCACAGAGCATACCGCGTCTGACTCGCCTCCCGTCAGATGGCTTCCGGTCGAAGGTGAAAACGACGTTTTCGGGAAAATCGGCGAAGACGGGACGTTCGCGGACGAATGTATTTTTTTTCAGAGAAATTCACGCGGCCAAATCGCCGCCCTCGTGATGGGAAGCGTCGGCAACACCTACGACAAACTGGCGTTTTACGACGGTTATTACGCGCAACGGTCGCTGGTCGCGCTTTTCATATTTACGGCCCTCCTGTCTTTTACGGGCCTTTACGTCGGCGGCTCCGTCAACAGGAGCAAATTCCCGTGGGAAGAAGGGTTGAGTTCCGACACGGAATTATGGGGAATTTCATCGGTTTTCTGTGCCGTGAATATATTTTTCGCCGCCGCCATCGCCGCCGCGACTTTTCTTGTCGGTCACGAATTCCGCGTATTCGTGCCCTATCAGGTGAAAATCCTGTTCGTCGCGCCGATTGCCGGCGTGCTCATACTGGCGTGGCTGTGGTTTAGGATCGCGGCGAAAATACCGAACCCCCATTATCACTGGCTGGAAAAAACCGTGATAATAATCGTTGCCCTCGTCGAGACGGGGTATATGCTCTTCCTCGCGAACTGGAGGCTGCTGGGGTTCATGTTTTGAGACGCGGACGCGAAATGTACGGGATATTGGCGGTCGTACCCGCCCCAAAATTACGCCTTTTTACGGCGATAAAGAAGCGCCGCGGCGGCGAAGAGCGGCAAGATTCCGCTCGCGCCGGTATCGCAGCCGCCTCCGCCTGGTTCGCTTGGGCCTTCGCGTACATCGACAACCCTCGCTCAGTGTTATCTTGCCTGCCGGTCACTTTCCCGGTCAGGCCGCTGTTGGTCGTCAGTGTCCCCGCGCTGATGAGGACGATCTCGTCCCCTTTCAGCAGGCTCCTGCCGGTCTCGACGTCAACGGCTTTGATAGCGGAACTCCTGTTGTTGCCATCGGTCAGATTCGCGCCGCCGGTAACCGTGATCATCGCGTCACCGAATAAGCCAACCGAAAAATTCCCGGGTAAAGTAAAACTCAAATACTCGAAGTTTTCCACACTATCCACTTCCAGATGTTGGGTTTTATCCAGAACCAGCGTGTTGTCGGTGAAGATAT
>JAIRKI010000068.1 GCA_031260185.1 Synergistaceae bacterium
GACATGACATTGATTTATGCGAATATTGGGTAAGGGGGTGACATTTTCACTGGCCCAAATCGCACCAAAAACGCGACATTTTCACTGGCCCTTGACAGTTATTTATCAACAGTTCCTAACGTTTTTTCGACGCGTTTGCCCTGACGCGTGAGCCGTTACTCAAGCGGTGTGGTAAAATTAATTTCATGCCGCTTTTTTCACGCGCGGTTTTGTGAGGAGTATATGAAAATATGTTAAAGGGTATATTGAAAGCGTTGGGTCTCGATCCGAACGATAAATTGATGGCGCGTTACGGGGATGCCGCGTTCGAGATCGGCAGACTCGAAGAAGATATACGGCAAATGTCCGACGAAGAGTTGGCGTGTTCGGCGGCGTTTTTCAGGGGACGTCTCGAAGAGGGCGAGACATTGGACAATATCATGCCTGAGGTGTTTGCCCGAGTGCGCGAAGTGTCGGTCAGGCGTCTCGGGCTGAGGCATTTCGACGAACAGCTCATGGCTGGGATGGCCCTCAACGAGCGGAAGATCGCCGAGATGAAGACGGGCGAGGGCAAGACGCTCGCCGCAACGCCGGCGGTCGTTTTGAACGCGATAGAGTGCCCCGGCGCGCACATAATCACCGTGAACGATTACCTCGCCAGGCGCGACGCCGCGTGGATGAGGCCCATTTACGAGGGAATGGGCCTCGGAGTGGGCGTCATATATCCCTTTATGTCTCACCGGGAGAGGATAGACGCTTACAGGGCGGATATCACTTACGGCACCAACAGCGAGTTCGGTTTCGATTATCTGCGCGACAACATGGCCCTGTCGATGGAGGAAAAAGTTCAGCGCGGACATCACTTCTGTATCGTCGACGAGGTGGACTCCATCCTGATAGACGAGGCGCGCACCCCGCTCATCATATCCGGCCCGTCCGAGGACAGCGTAGAGCCGTACAAACAGGCCGACGCCGCGGCTCGCTCCCTCAAAAAGGGAACGGATTACGAAGTTGACGAAAAAGAGAGGAACGTCGCGCTCACCGAAGACGGCATATCGCACTGCGAGCGCATACTGAACCTGCCGGAGTTGTTCACGGACTACGCCAACACGGAACTGGCGCACAAGATAACGCAGAGCCTCAAGGCGTATAACCTCTTTCAGAAGGATATACATTACGTCGTCAAGGACGGTGAGATAATAATAGTCGACGAATTCACGGGACGCCTCATGATCGGCAGGCGCTACTCCGAGGGATTGCATCAGGCTATTGAGGCCAAAGAGCGCGTCAGGATCGGACGGGAAAACCAGACGCTGGCCACCATCACCCTCCAGAATTATTTCAGGATGTATCGGAAACTCGCCGGCATGACCGGCACGGCTTTGACCGAGGCCGAGGAGTTCAAGGAGATATACGGGCTCGAAGTGGCGGAGATTCCCACCCACAAAAAAATGATCCGGGTCGACCACAACGACGTGATATACCGCACGAAAACGGAAAAATTTTCGGCCGTCGCGGACGAGGCGGAGGAGAGCCATAAAACGGGACAGCCCGTCCTGGTTGGGACGCCCTCGATAGAGGACTCCGAACATATGAGCAGGCTTCTCAAAGCGCGCGGGGTACCGCATGACGTTCTGAACGCGAAGGCTCACGAGAGGGAAGCGATGATAGTGGCCCAGGCCGGACGCCTGGGCGCGGTCACTGTGGCGACCAACATGGCGGGCCGCGGCACCGATATAGTATTGGGCGGCAACGCCGAGTACATGGCGCGCGAGGAGTTGGCGAAACAAGGCATCGCGCCGGAATCGGAGGCGTTCGGGGAGATGCTGGGCAAGTTCAGGAGACAGTGCGAGGCGGAGCACGACGAGGTCGCGGCGCGCGGCGGCCTGCGCATAATCGGTCTGGCGCGGCACGAGTCGAGGCGCATCGACAATCAGCTCCGCGGGCGCTCGGGACGGCAGGGCGATCCCGGCGAGAGCAGGTTTTACATAGCGCTGGATGACGACCTCGTCAGGCTTTTCGCGGGAGAACGCGCGCAGGGCGTCATACAGAACATCATGACGAAAGCGCGTATGGAGGAAGGCACGGCCATAGAGCACTCCCTCCTCACAAGGCAGATAGAGGGCGCCCAGAAAAAGATAGAATCGATGTATTTCGACATCAGGAAACAGCTCCTGTCGTTCGACAACGTGATGAACCGGCACAGGGAGACGATTTACCGCGAAAGGGACGGGATCCTCGCCGGGAACGACATGAAGGAAAGAACGCGGGGTATCATCGAAGATACCCTCTCGTCCGTTTTGGAGCGTCTCTTCGAGAATCCGGACGAGCCCGATTTCAAGGGCGTCGGAACACGTCTCAAAGCGCTTTTCTGGCCGGGTTTCGAGAAAAATCTCGACGGCGTCGGAGACCCGTCCACGCTCCCCGAAGCGGAAGAGCGCATGAAAGAGGAGTTGAGCGCGAGATTCGACAACAAAGTCGGGGAATTGGGCGAGGAAAACGCTTCCCGGATTTTCAGGTTCGTCATGCTGCAAGTTTTGGACACCGCGTGGAGGGAACACCTGCTCGGCCTCGACGAAATGAGACGCGGCATCGGGCTCAGGGCCATCGGGCAGAAGGATCCCCTCATCGAATATCAGAGGGAATCGTACGACATGTTCGAGCAGATGCTTCAGACCGTGCGCGAAAAGGTGACCGAATTCGCCCTGAGGGTGACGGTTGTCAGCCGCGAAAAAAGCGTTTCGCGCCAAAGAGTGACCGTAGAGGGGCGGAACGCGCCCATACCGCCGCAAACTGGAACGAACGCGGGCGACGCCCGTCCTCGGCCCTTCCGTCACGGTAAAAAAGTGGGGCGCAACGCCCCTTGTCCGTGCGGTAGCGGCAAAAAATATAAATATTGCTGCGGGGCCGAAAAAGCGGCCTCGCGCGAAAATCAGTAAATATCACTGAATTTGCGGAGGTATTCATGAAAAAAATATTTGTCAGAGCGTTGTTTATGTCGCTTATGCCGATATTGGTTTTACGCGCGGCCGCGGCCGCCGCCTTCGAAAAGTGGGACGTACAAAAAGAGGTGACGAGGCTCTCCGCCGCCGCGCCCTATTTCGCCGCCTATCCTTCCGCCACCGGGGCGATATTCTGGAAACTGTCCGACAGGTACTCCGTGGCGGACGACGGAAGCGCGCTTCACGAGGGTATTCATATTCTGTTTTTAAAAGGAGGCGCCTCCGGTAAGACGACGCGGCCCGTCAGGTTCCCTTACCCCGACGAGGACGGAGCGTCGTTCGAAGTGACGCTTTCGGCGTGGTACGACCCGGACGACGGAAGATACCTTGGCGAACTCGTCCGCGAGGAATACGATTTATACGGGATAAGAGGCGTCGAGATATCGTTTCCGATGGAATCCGCCGGGCGCGTCGCCGTGATCGCTTTTTCCGATAGAGTCCCGGGCGACCGTCATCTAGACGGGGTGGTCCCGCTCACCGCGGTGTACCCTGTATGGGAAAGGACAGTTGAGGTGGAAGCACCCAACGGCGCGCCGGTTTATTGGGAAGGCGTGGGTGTGAGGGAACCCGAACGCGCGCGCGACGGCGAAATCGAGCGCTATATATGGACTGTCCTCAACGAACCGGCATGGGAACAGAGCCGGACGGGGTTGATCGATATTGAAAAACCGGCTCTCGCGTTCAGTTTGGACCACGGACAGTTCGCGAATCTCAAAAAATTGCGCGAACTCGAAAACGCGCCGTATGCCCCTAAAATGCCCTCTTCGGTCGCCGCGAGGTCGGGCCCGAAAAAAACGCTGCGAAATATAGCGGAATATATGTCATCCCGATTGATAATGCCGGCGGAGGGTACCGACAGGGTGAGGAAACTTGACGTCATAGGGCCCGACGGCCCGTGGACGGGATGGGAGCAGGTGCTGATAGCTGCGTGGTGGATGCGGTCGCTCGGCTTCAAGGCCGACGTGTATTGGATTCAAAAAATCCCTTCCGGCAAGGACGGCCCGGCCTCGCGGACAATATGGAGCGAGCCCGTTCTGAGGGTGCGCGACAAAAATATGACTTATCTCTATTTCAAATCCGGTCAGGCCGGAAGCCCTGAAAAAATTCATCCCGACCTCTACGGAAAAGCCCTTTACAAAGCCGGAAACAACGAAGCGGAGCGTATAACCGTGCCCAGGGGAACCGCCTCCAACCACGTTTTGAGGCAGAATTGGGAGGTATCCGTGGACGAGAGTGGGATCGCCTCGGGGAGGGTCGATATGACTTTCACCGGCGCGTGGACGGACATTTTCTCTTTCGCCGCGGCGGATACCGGCGTCATGCCGGGGATGAATTTCAGTATCCAGGGGATAACCTTCGAGGAAAGGTCGTCAAAAAACATACCCAACGGCCGCCGCGTATCATACACGGTTCGGGCCGCGCCGGGCATAGCGGCGCAAGGCAGCCTGCTTTTAAAACTCATGGGCGGCCTGCCCGTTTGCTTCGGGGAAATACCCAAGGACGGATCGGCGTATTCCTTCAGGTTTCCTTTCATATTTGAGATCAACGGCGCGATCGTCACGCCGAAAGGATATAGTGTGTTGTCGATGCCGGAGAAAAATTCCATTGAGGACTCGGGCGCCGCGGTCGAGCAATCGGCGGCGCACTGGCCCAGAAAGAGGCTCCTGGAAAGCTCGTGCCGATGGACGGTGAGATCCGTCAAGCGCGACAGGTATCGGTCCGCCGGGATAGCCGAACAGCTGGCGGCGGTCTCTGCTTGGCCCGACACCGTGATACCGCTCAGAAAATTAACGCGGAGGTAGGTTTGTGATGAGCGCCGATAAGGAAAAAATCGCCTCGGCGGTGAGAGTTGCCTTGAAAAGTGAGGCCGTGAAATCCGGAGTTTCGCTTCCTCCTGATTTCGACATATTGATGGAGCGGCCTAAAATCGCGTCGCGGGGCGAGTGGGCGACGAACGCGGCCATGAAATTCTCAAAACAGTTCGGGCTCGCTCCGATGGAACTCGCCGGCAGATTGGCCGCTTCCGTTTCCGTTGATAAGTCCGGGATAATCGAAGAGGTCGAGGCGGTCGCGCCGGGTTTTCTCAATTTTACCCTCGCACGGGATTGGGTCGGCGAAGCGATAAAAACCGCCGTGAAAATGGGCGAAGCATACGGCTCCAACGATCTCGGACGCGGCCGCCGCGTACAGGTGGAGTTCGTCAGCGCCAACCCGACGGGGCCGATCCACCTGGGACACGGACGGGGCGGGGTTGTGGGTGATGTTTTGGCCTCGATACTGGCTTTTTCCGGATGGGAAGTGGAGCGGGAATACTATGTCAACGACGCCGGCCTCCAGATGGAAAACCTGGGGCATTCGACGCGGTCGCGGTACTTTGCCCTGTACGGGCGCGAGGACGAAGCGCCCTTCCCCGAGGGCGGATATCCCGGAGATTATATCGACGGCATCGCGCGCGTCATATCGCGCGAGTACGGGGATTCCCTCCTCTCGCGCCCGATTGGCGAGACGATACCGATTTTCAGGGACAGGACGCGAGAATCGGTCCTCGGGATGATAAAACGCGATTTGTCCGATTTCGGAATAAATTTCGACGTCTGGTTCTCCGAAAAATCGCTCTACGATGACGACCTCGCGGAGCGGACGATCGATCTGCTCAAAAAAAACGGATACGCTTACGAAAGCGACGGCGCGGTATGGTTCAAGGCGACGGCTTTCGGCGACGACAAGGACCGCGTCATGATAAGAAACAACGGCGTCCCCACCTACTTCACGTCGGACACCGCGTATCTGCTGAACAAGTACGAGAGAAAGTTCGACTTTCTCATCTATATATGGGGCGCCGACCATCACGGATACGTCCCGAGAATACGTTCCGTCAACAAGGCTCTCGGGAAAAAAGACGACGGTATCGAGTTTCTTCTCATACAATTCGTGAGCCTGCTTCGCGACGGGGAGCCGGTATCCATGTCGAAACGGGCCGGCACTTTCGTCACGCTTCGCGAGGTGATGGACGAGGTGGGCAGGGACGCCGCCCGGTTCTCCTTTGTAAACAGAAAATGCGATTCTCATCTGGAATTCGATCTCGAGGTCGCGAAGCGCACGTCGTCCGAAAATCCGGTCTATTACGTACAGTACGCGCACGCCAGAATCAGCGGTATTTTGCGCGAGGCGGCGCTTCGCGGTATCGCGCTTCCCGACGTCGAAGACGTCGATTTGGGCCTGCTCTCCGACCCGTGCGAGATACGGCTGGCGAAGGAGATATCGCGTTTCCCGGAGGAGGTCGAAAGAGCCTCTTCGGCCCTCGAGCCTCATCGCGTAGCTTTTTACGCGTCAAGCCTGGCGGAGGCGTTCCACTCGTTTTACAACAGCCTGAAAGTGCTCGGCGAATCTCCGGATTTGATGAACGCGAGACTGACGCTGGCGGAAGCGTCGAGAGTGACCATATCGAACGCTTTGAGGCTGTTGGGCGTGTCGGCGCCGGAAAAGATGTGAGTTCAATACCCAGGATAAGATGGCTGGTGATTTATGCCGTGACCACATTCATAATGGCGGTCACGGTCGTCACTTTTTTCAAGGAGATAGGCAGAATCGAGCGTTTGGCGGACGTATTGGACGCGAAAATGGGGGAACTGGTCGAACTGACGCGAAAGAATCAGGAACTTCAGGAGAAAATAGCCTATTATTCGTCTCCCGCCGGCATAGCGCACGTGGCCACTGAAGAGTACAATCTCGTCCGCCCGGGGGAAAAGATATACAAAATAGAGATAGTTTCCGATGACCGATAAAAAATATTAAGGAGGTGTGCAAAAATAAACTTTACAACTATGTGATACTGTGTCATAATTTAGGTATGGATATTAGCGCAGAAAACAGAATCAAAATAATGCCGCCAACGCTGAACGAAAAGCAAAGAAGACTATA
>JAIRKI010000130.1 GCA_031260185.1 Synergistaceae bacterium
ACCCCGTTGTACCGGAAGAACATGTTTTATCTTATTGTATTGGTCTAAAGTAAGTTTCATGCATAATTTATAACTCTATTCTTGTATAGCGTCAACACGCCCTAAATAGAATGAGCAAAGCGGACGATATAAATTATGAAACCTAATTTCCAGTGAAAGGGTGAATATAATGAAATATCCAATGAAGCGAAGCGTTATTGAAAACAGGCTCTTAGACAGGTTAAACGCTTTTGACGAACTTACGCAATTGGTAAAAACGGCTCCGTCTGTTCCTGACAGTACAGTTTACGACGCCGGCAAAGAGGAACGCTTACGCGACAGGGGCTTACTGTACTGTAATGAAAGCGGCTTGCGTCCGGCTTATACCGAAACTTCACCGCTCCTCGGTTTCCGATGAGAATATTTCCACGCTCCCGTACAGCTCGAATTTTTTTCCGCTCACAACGAGTATGCCGAACCCGCGCGATTTTGGCCTGTGCGTGTTAGGGTCTATCGTCAGGGTTTCGCTCATGAGAGGTATGCCGTCCGCTTTTTCGAGAGCGTACGCGATCCGCTGCGTGTCGTCCGAACCGACCGTCCGGTACGCGCCCGTCACCCATTTCGCCAGCGCGTAAGCCTTGCCCGCCGTGACGGGATCCTTCACGGTCACGGCGAAAGCATCCAGAATTTTGGTGATTACATCGCGCTTGCCGTTCTCGTCGCTCTCCAGAAGGATATCTTTATCGACCAGCATCATTCCTTCGGCGTCGGAGAGGATTTTGCGCGCCGGGCCGAAATAATAGACCGTACTCGACGGGGAAAGCCCGATCTCGCGGCGTTCGAGGCTTTGCCATATCGACAGGGCGGCCATCGCGTCAAGCCAGCAGACGTATGTCCCCACACCTTCCGATTTGAGTTCGCGAATCTGGGGCGCGAACTGATCCTGACGGTAAGCGGTGATGGACATGTCGAGCGTCCCGACTCCTCTCGCCTCCAGAAACCGCGACGTCAGTTCCGCTCCACGCGCCAGCCGGGCGGACAGCATATCGGTCAATACGGCGGCTTCCGCGCCGGGCCCGGTCTTCGACACCGCCTCGGCGATGGCGTTCGCGCGGGCGTAATAGGGCAGGTCGAGAGCGAAGAGGAAAGGATACGGCCTGCCCGTTTCGTCGGAGATGATATCCGCCGCCTCTCCGCCCGGTATCAGCAGCGACGGCCCTTTCTCCCGGCATAACTCCGAGAGCGCGGAGTTGAAATCGTCCCCGGCGAAGCTGACGATCGCCGCCGCTCTCATCGCGCGCCACATCGCGATCCTCGCGGGCAGTTCCGACGCCTCGGATATATCGGAGAACATGAAAGTGACCTCTTTGCCCATGATTGCGTCGCGCTCCAGCGATATTTCGCGTTCGGCGGTCCTCATCGCGCGTTTGACGGCGTCCCCTTGCGCGCTTTCCCAGCCTTCGGGCGGCATTATCACTACGACGGGCCACGCCCACCCCTCGTCGACCCCCAGCAGGTTGTCTTGCCTCTCGGACGCGCGCGCGAAGCACGCGGGAAATTCAAAAAACGCCCCAAAAAGCGCGGCGGCCAAAAGCGCCGTCATCATTCCGCGTCGACGCATGGCCGTTTACGGAGCGTCAGAATGACGCGCCACCGTTATCCGTTCCGCTGAAAACGAGCCGTCCAGCAGGAACGGAAAATCGTGCGCGCCATCTCTGTCGCGGTACGACAATTTTTTCACTTTGCCGTTTTCGGCCCCGGAGAGGCCGATGATCGCGAGACGGCCGAGTTCGCGCGCGAAACACGCCCGATACGGGCCGCCGCATGAGCAGGGAGTTCCTGCCGCCGCCTGGGCGATATCGGCTATTGGCGGGTCGAAATCCCTCGGGTGGCAGCAGCATTTTCTGTGATAGCCGGGACGATTGGCGCCGGCCACGGTGTTTTTCGATCCGACGAGGCTCAAATCACCCACCGTCACAACGTGCGATGGCATCCCAACCGGCCCGCAGTACCCGGCCACCTCGCCGATCAACTCGCGCAGTTCCGCCTTGTCGGCGGAGCGCAAACCGGTGAGGCCGCGTTCGCGCTCGAGCCACCTCGCCAGTTTGTTCATGCTGAGGTTGTAATCGCCGCGGACGAAAGAGGCCACGGCATGGCGTTTGGAATCCCCGTCCGCGGCGACGTAGAGCATGGCCTTCAACGTCCGGGAGATGTCTATCGACAGTTGGGAGCAAAGCTCGGCTATCGTGTTGGCCATCGGCGTCTCCACATCCTCCGGGACGCCCTCGGGTTCTTCCGCGCCAGGCTGACGCGGGGTGTAGCCGAAAGGCGAGTCCGGAAATCTCAGCGCGCCGCAGGATTCGCAGAAAAATCCCGCGCGCCCCCCAACGTCACCCGCCTCACACCTCGAGGCGAGGACAAACGTCCTCTCGGCATCCGGGGCTACGTCTTCCACAAAGACAAAAGCGCTTTCGCCGAGCCCGGAAATTATCGATTTCATGGCTCTTTCCGCTTTCGCGAAAGACGAACCGGCGTTGGCGTCCCACGAAATGATCCGAAATTCCCTGCCGCGTTCCTCGCAGAAAGAGCGAGCCGCCTCCCGCCATTCGCGCGCGAACCTCTCTGCGACCGAGAAGATGGCGTCGTCCGAAGCGCAGTCCACCCTCTGAAATCCCTCCGCCGAGAGCGACGCGCCAAGGACGGTTTTGACTTCGCGCAGCGCGAGTTCCCCCTCGGGCAGGAAGAGAAGCTCCCCGTTCTTGGCGTTGTAAACGGCCTTGCCGGCTTTCACCAGATTTATTATCCCAGAGTCCTTCACCTTGGCGGGTGGATTGTCCGTCTTCGGCAGTAGAGTTTTGTGTTCGCTCACGCAACCGCGCCTCCCTTTTATATGAAATATTATATCAACTTCGCCGCAAAAAGGTGAAAGGTCTCCAAATTGTCATGATTGGCCGCGGCAAAAAAAAGCACCCGGCAACCGCCCGCCGGGTGTCATTATTATCGCAGGATACTCCTTTGACCGCAGAGCGTTGTTTTTTAACACCATATGCTCGCTGCCCAGTCTTCCTACATTTGTAACATTATAACACGGTTATTTTATTATTTCAAGCACTTCCGACGATTTTGAAACCGCAGACAAAACTACCTCAATTGCAAACGTAAATTCCACCCTGTATGGCGTGCGGAGTGGAATTTGTGTTTGCAAATCAAGGAGTGGAATATAGCATTGCAAGTCATCAAAGATGGAGTCTGGAATAAAGT
>JAIRKI010000131.1 GCA_031260185.1 Synergistaceae bacterium
GAAACGCTGTTTTTTCAAAAATCAAATATTTTTATGGCTGATTTTTCACTTTCCACTTCTTCGGGGTGGAATTTTGACTTGCAAGGTGGAATTTGCTTTTTCATTCGACCCAGACAAAACTACGGGGCTCCGCCCCATACCCCGCAAGGGGGCTGTCCTCTTGACCCCTTATTAATTTTTTTATTTTCATCCGCAGGGTGATCATCCTCATCGCGTGAGGCTCGCGCGGTCGCGCGAGGCGGCGGACAGTATTTTTTCGCTGTCGAGCGTCGTGAACTCGCCGTCCTTGTAGAGGACTTTTCCGTCAACTATGGTGGCGCGGACGTCTCTCGACGAGCCGGCGTAGACAACGAATTCCGGCACGCTGCCTGGGTCGCGTCCGACATATCTCGGGTTGTCCATGTCTACGATCATCATATCCGCGCGCTGTCCGGCCGCGATAAACCCGGCGTCGCGGAATCCGACGCCGCGCGAGCCGTTCACCGTCGCCATTTTCAGTATCTCGCGCGCCCCCGCGACAGTGGGGTCGAGGTTGTAACCCTTGTGCAGGAGGGCGGCGAAACGCATCTCGTCCCACATATCCAGCCTGTTGTTGCTCGCGGCGCCGTCGGTTCCCAGCGCCACGCGAACGCCCGACGAGATGAATTCCTTGATTGGCGCGTATCCGCTTCCCAGTTTCATGTTGCTCTTGGGGTTGTGGACGAATGTGACGTTGTCGCGCGCGACGGCCGGGAGTTGGTCGACCGGGTGCCACACGCAGTGCGCCAGGATCAGTTCCTTCGCGCCGAGCAGCCCGGTTTGTTCGAGATAATCCGCCGGTTCCATCTTATATTCGTTCCTGAACGAGTCGAGTTCTCCCTTCGTCTCAAGCCAGTGAAAGTGAATCCCCAGATTTTTATCGCGCGCCGTCTCCGCGATTTTTTCCAGCGCCGGACGCGGAACGGTGTAGGGGGCGTGCGGTCCCAGTTGTACAGTAATCCGCCCCTCGCGGCCGTTGTACGTTTCGGCGAGCGCCAGGTTCTCGGCGAGTTTCCCGGGGTCGTCCCCCATGATTCCGCGGCAGAGCGCGGCGCGGATTCCGCTTTCGAGGACCGACATCGCCACTTCGTCCATAAAATAATACATATCCGCGAAACAGGTGACGCCCGCCGCGAGCATCTCCATTACCGCGAGATCCGCCCCCGAGCGGATATTTTGCGCGGTGAGCCGGTCTTCGATGGGGAATATTTTTTTTCGCAGCCATTCCATGAGCGGCAGTTCCTCGCCCAGACCGCGGAGCAACGTCATCGATACGTGGGTGTGCGCGTTAACGAGACCGGGCAGGACGAGACATTTGCCCCTGCAGTCGTATAAAATCGGCCCTTCCGCCTCGTTCGGGGCGGTCACGGACGATATGCGGCCGTCCTTTATCACGATATCGCCGTATTCGGCGAGGTCGCGTCCGGTGTCCCAGATTAGCGCGTTTCGCACTGCCGGCATGTCATTACCTCCATTCCTTGAGATACTTTTCCTGTATCGGCGTGAGGCGTTCGAGCTTCAGCCCCAGAGATTCGAGCTTGTACCTGACCACCGCTTCGTCTATCGAATCGGGCACCCTTTGCAGGCCCTTCTTGAGGTTCGCTCCTCCGGCTATATGGAGCGCGCACAGGAGCTGCGTGGCGAAACTCGTGTCCATTATCTCTATGGGGTGGCCGTCGCCGGAGGCCAGGTTGACCAGCCTTCCCTCCGCCAGCAGGTGCAGCCTGCGCCCGTCGGCTAACTCGTAAGTGCGGACGTTGACGCGCGCGTCGTACGATTTCACGGCCAATTCTTCGAGATGGGGCACGTAAACCTCCACGTCGAAATGCCCGGCGTTCGCCAGCAGCGCTCCGTCGCGCATGAGTTCGAAATGTTCCTTGCGGATCACATGCGTGTTGCCGGTGACGGTGATGAATATTTCGCCGTAACGCGCGGCGTCCGGCATGTCCATGACCTTGAACCCGTCCATGTGGGCTTCGAGGGCCTTGTGCGCGTTTATCTCGACCACGATGACATGAGCGCCCAATCCCGCCGCGCGGGCGGCCACTCCCTTGCCGCACCAGCCGTAACCGACGACCACGACGTTTTTGCCGGCCACGACGCAGTTGGTGGTGCGCATTATCCCGTCCCATACGGACTGTCCCGTGCCGTAACGGTTGTCGAAAAGGTATTTGCTCAGCGCGTCGTTCACGGCGAGCATCGGAAATTCGAGCACGCCGTCGGCGTCCATGGCCTTGAGGCGTTTGATGCCCGTGGTGGTCTCCTCGCATCCTCCCAGTATTCCGCGCGCCAGTTCGGAATAATCCGAGACGATCATGGCGACGGTGTCGGCGCCGTCGTCTATCACGATGTCCGGCTCCCAGGCGAGCATCCTGTGGATGTTCTCGTCGTACTCCCCGGCGCTCATCCCGTGTTTGCTGAAAATATGCGCGCCGTATTCCGCGAGCGCCGCGCAAACCGGGTCTTGCGTGGAAAGTGGGTTGCTTCCCGCCGCCGTAACGACCGCGCCCAAATCCTTGAACGCCTTAAGCAGGCAGGCGGTCTTGGCTTCGAGGTGTAGGCAGCACGCTATCGTATGCCCGTCGAGCGGACGCTTGCCTCCCGCGCTCTCCTTGTCGCGGATGAGTTTTACCAACGGCATGTACTGCCACGCCCAGTCGATGCGCTCGCGGCCCTGCTTCGCGAGCCCGATATCCGCGACAACGTAGTTCTCTCTTTCTCTCATTGTAGAAATACCTCCTGCTTTATGGTGATAAACATTTCATTCCATATTGTACCAACATCGTCGCGTTTGTGGTATTTTAACTTAAGGAAACGCGATTAATTCACATCCTGTCCCGGTTTTACCTCAATTGCAAACGTAAATTCCACCCTGTATGGCGTGCGGAGTGGAATTTGTGTTTGCAAATCAAGGAGTGGAATATAGCATTGCAAGTCATCAAAGATGGAGTCTGGAATAAAGT
>JAIRKI010000052.1 GCA_031260185.1 Synergistaceae bacterium
AGGGAAAACCACCGCTTGGCAAATCCTCAATTCATTGGCGGTTACCGCTTTTGCCATAAAGTTTTTCGCTATTTCCAACACGGTCAGCCCGCTCGCTTTTCGAGCCATAATATCCCCTCCTAGCGTTCTTTGGGAATATTATATACATAATGATTTAGAAATGGAATAACGTTATTACCAACGAATTCAATACTATATTCTCCAATTGCGTCAACCAAGATAGAGGATTACGGCGTGGAAGCAGAGTGGGCAGTTGATGTTCGACTTGACTATTGGTATAGTATAAATGCGCCAGGAGACCGTTTTTTTGAATTCACAAAGTACATAATACCTTATTCTGAATTGCCAAAGTGTTGGGAATACATAATTTCCCATGACTATAAGAGGACGAGCATGTTTCCCGGATACGGCAGTTTTTTCCAGAAATAACTGAAGATTGGCTTTTCCAATTATGGAGAAATACGTAACGGCGTGTAGTGATATGAGATTCTTGGCGCGCTGAACCTCAGCGCGCGAAGGGGTCGGAAAGATCGTCGCCGTTTCCGAACAGGCGAATGCCTTCGTGAGGGATGTCCTTTATGGACAGACGCAGAGCTATCCAGTCGTCGTCATCGCCTCTCGTGTCGTCCCTGAACACGGCGTCCCACACCAGGCAATGATGCCGGTAACTCACCCTGTACACCATTTCGGCAAGTTCTTTATCCGCTATGTCATAAGCCGCCCGAACGCCCAGTTTCCACGAATAGTCGGGGTTTTTCGTCGGAACGCGAAATCCCGTCTCATGATACAATTCGTCGCGATCGACGTAATTGTCCCACATGAGCGGAGATTTTCCCCATACCCGCTGCCTCAGATAAGCCGCGCTGAAATCAAAATCGCCGGCTTCGAGCAGCAAACCCGCCCTCGCGTCGAGCACTTTCTGAGAATCGAGAATGTCGTCGTCGTACATAAAATGTTGGTAAGCGGCGTTGTAAAAGGGGGTGAGACCTTTCTTCGCCCACGGCTCGCCCGTAATCTGAAAACCGAAACCCGTGCGGTTGTACGAATCGGACGCCCCCCATCGCGTGTCCCTGTAACTGCCCCATAAACCGAAAACCCTGAATTGGCCTCCGGCGATCTTCTCTTTGAACCATGGGCTGTATAAACCTATTTCGGGATTTCTGTTCAGTTCATAGCGCGAGATATCGCCCGCGCGCCGCTCCACGGACAACAGCTCGTATTTGGTCCAACCGGCCGAGAGAGTCCAGCCTTTCCACGCGTATGAAGCTCCCCACCCGGGACGCCATTCGATTTCGTCCAAATCTTTGTCATAGGCCCTTCGCGCGCCGCCGTAGACCGACAGACCGGCCGCTATCCGATGAACGGCCAGAGCGTCCGTCTCAAAAATTCCCCCGCTCCAGCCTATAAAGTCGAGATCGAGGGAACCGTTCCGCCATTCGGCGCCGCCGCTTATTCCGAGCCCGGCGCCTTTCCCGGAGTCGTAACCGAATCTTGGGAAAATTTTCCGGACGGAGCGATTTTCATTCAGGGATATCGTTATATCGAAGGGCGGGGCCATTGCCAAAAAGCGCCCGATATAAACGCGGGCCCCGCGCAATACCATTTTATCGCCCGGATATACGGTGACGCTTCTCGCCCGGAGCCTGTAATGCGGGTGAGACAGTCCGCAAGTGGTGCAGACGGCGTCTTCCCACAACGCCGCGAGGTCTTCGTCTTCCGCGGCGGCATCATCCGGGCCTGCCGTATCCGCGCGCCGGAACGCCGGCGTTTCCGATTTCGGCATGACGTCGACCTTGCCGCCCCCGATATAATATAAATCGACCTTGCCGTTGGGATTGATCATGGTTCCCCTTCGCGCCGCCAGATCGTAGTCCAATCTGTCGCCCTCCAGGCGTTTCCCTTCGGTGAAGAGGACGACGCGCCCGGCGGACGACGCGAAGGCGGTGACGCTTTGGGACATACTGTGATATTCCATGCGAGGCGCCGTCACCCGGAACTCCCCGTCGGTCACGCGGGCATTGCCTTCCGCCGACGCAATCCCGGTGGATTCCTCATATGTTATGGAATCGGCGTCTATCTGTATCTCCCCGTTCCCGGCGGCGCGCGAAACGTCCGGTGAAAAAAGCGAAAACAGCAAAGCGGCGCACAGCGGAACGAATTTTCGTCCGGCCGGCGTCATTCGAGTTGCCAGGTTACACGCGCTCCATTCCCCAGAGTCACAGCGCCCGAATCGATCCTGGCCGCCCGCCCGGTCACGTGGATTTTATCGTCGCTCGCGGATACGCCCTCGCTGAAGAACCACACGTCTCCCGACATGTCGTAATCGGCGCGGGGAGCCGAAATATCGACGCTGCCATCGCTCAGATACACGGTGCCCGCTATTTCGCGGAGCCACATCCTGTCACTTTCCAGATCGAACGCGCCCACGCGCGCATTCACGTCGGCGCTTCGCGAAGCGTCGGTATCCGACACACTGACGGCGATTGAGGAAGCCCTGACGATACCCCCCTCGCTTTCGGCGTTTTCGGCGCTGACACGCCATTCCCGGCCGTTTATCCGGCGGGCGAAATTGAGATTCTCCGCCATTATGGGGGGCAATTTGTCTCCGAAAGCGTCTCCGGTCAGCGCGAGATCGCGTTTCATATACACCCCGGCGAGCGCGATCAGCGATACCGTCGCTATGAATGTTATTTTACCGGACGACGCGCCAAACATCGTTTTCCGCGACGAAATCAAATTGTCTGGTCTCGAGGTTGCGCACGAAAAATATCTTCTTCACCACCGTCACACTGGCGGAGTTGCCGGTCCAGCTTACCTTGTAACCGGAGCTGATGGCGTTTCGGAAGTTGTCGGACATGACCTCCTTCGCGAACGATTCTTTTGAAATACGCGCCCGGGACTCCGACGAGATCAGCGAATACATCCTGTCCGTGTCTCCGTCGGACCAGGCTTTGAGGTAATTCTCCAGCGTCCTTCTCGGCATCGGCGGCGCGGCCGTCACCTCGGCGGGCTTCTCGGGTTCGTCGGACGAGATTGCCTCCGGCGGTTGTGCCTCGAGTTCGTCGGGCGAGATTGCCTCCGGCGGTTGTACCTCGGGTTCGGGAACGACCGCCGGCGCGATCGGGGCAGTCGGGGCGAAAAACTCGGCGTCGGCTTCGAACTCCGGCAATTTCGGAGGCTCCGTCCGGGGTTTTTCGGGACTCGAAGGTTTTTCGGGCGCGTTTTTTCTGGTCGGGATTTTTACGACCACTTCCTCGTCCGGCGTCTGTTTCCTGCGGACGGGCACGGACAGAGCGGGCGCGGGCGCCGGCGCGGTGGTTTCTATCGCGCCCCTTGGCGGCGCGACGCCCTGAAAAGTGAAGATCGTCTCCCTGCCCTGGACCAGGCCTTTCACGGAAATCCTGAAATTTTTGTCATTCTGAAGCGGGAAAAAGACGAAACCTTGTACCAGTCCCGAGATGGGATCGTCGAGTTTTTTCTCGAACACTATCGGGGAGATCCTTTTCCCGGACGAATCTATCAAGACTATGTTCCTGTCCGCGGGGGCGATATTTGTCTGTGAGGCGCCGTAACCGTAAACCGAAAGCAGAACGGCGGTGGCGGATCCCATGCGCAGCTCGTCGCTGAACAACTTTCGTATCTCGTCCGTCTGTTCGGGCCGCATATTCTGACGCGCCCTCTCGGAGCGCACCCACGGTTCGACCAATTCCTCCGGATAATGGACGACCCACGCTATGTTATCCTCTCCCCACCGGACGCAGGTCCAGGCGTCGAGGATATCGAACACGTCGTCGCGGTCATTGGCGAAAGAGACGGCCGCGAACGCTATTGACCACACGGCCTGGAACAAAAACAAAACGCGGCTGAGTTTTTTGAGACGTTTCATTGATCTACGGTATTTCATGCCAATCATGCCACGATCGCCCCCGCCCCGAATCAGAGATTCTCCCCGGGGGGAAGCGTTTGTCCGGTCTCGCCTGTGAGAACAAAATCCGACGGCCGTGACGAATTGTCGTATGCCGCGGAACCGATCGCGTTTTCGACGGGCAAGGACCGCTCCCTCACCGGATATCCCTCCGCCGAGACGTCCTCCGATGTCTCAACATAGGCGAGAGAACCCGCCGGTATCTGTTTGTCGCTTCCCCTTACGAGAAAACCTCCCGCCAAGCCCAGCGGACCCAACAGTACCGCTCCGGCTATCGAGGCACCCGCCGCGCCTACCGCGCCTGACTCTATCTCCATGGCCTTTTTGGCATTGGGGCCGAGAGTGACGGGCACGCGGCCGCCGCTTATGATCTCGGCTTCCTTGAATTCGACGCTTATCTCGGACGTGCGTCCGAAACTTCTCGGCATCCTCACTCTCGTGACCTCGGCGAACACGCGGTCTCCCCTGGCGACGGCGAGCACGCCGCCCACGATACAATCTTCCGTGACGGTCAGCTCCACGATATCGCCCTTCGACACGTTGCGCACGGTCAAGGTCTTGGCGAAAGCGGCTTTCAGAATCGTGGCGGCCGGAATCCGCGCCTGCGAGGTATAAATGCCGTCGGGAAGCAGCTTTGCCAATACCCTCTCGAGGCGCGCCGAGAGCGCTCCGATCTGCGGCTCCCCCTCCAGCGTTATCTCGAGGTTGGACATCCTGTCCGCGAGCGGCAGCGACGGGTTCACCCTGTTCAATGTCACCCATTCGGCAACCCCCACCTTGAATACGAGCGACGGTTGGGTCGGAGTTCCCGACTCGATGAAATTGAGCAGGGCCTGCTGGCGTTCCGTCAGGCTTCCCGGAAGCTCCATGCCGAACAGGTCGCGCTCCATCTTCGCGAGTCTCAACAACAGGCCGCCCGCTGAGGGCGCCCCGTAGACCACGGTCTCCGCCCTCTGAAGCGATTCCTGCTGCGGAGTCCCTTCGTCGGCCGGCGTCTCGTCGGCCGCGTGCGCGCGGCATACGGACAATAACAATGAGAAAAACAATACGCGGAACATGATGCGCTTCATCGGTCTGCCTCCCCGGATTATATTTGATTGCGATTTGGCGTCACAAAAACGCCCGTTTTTTCGCGGCGGCGATGAAATCCCTGAAAAGGGGATGGGGCCGCAGCGGGCGCGACAGAAATTCCGGATGGAACTGAACCCCCACGAACCAGGCGTGCGACGGAATTTCCAGTATCTCGGCCAGGTTCTTTTCCTCATAGAGGCCCGTCACGCTCATACCCAGGGACTCGAACCTGTCCCTGTAACTGTTGTTGAACTCGTAACGATGGCGGTGACGCTCCAGAATATCGTCCCTTCCGTACGCCCCGCGGGCCACGCTTCCCTCCCTGAGCTTGCACGGATAAGCCCCGAGCCTCATGGTGCCGCCGATATCGTTCACGCCCTTCTGCTCTTCCATTATGTGCACTACCGGATTCGGAGTGCCCGGATCCATCTCGGAGCTGTTGGCGAGAGCGAGGCCGGCGACGTTTCTCGCGAAATCTATCAGCGCCGCGTGAAGCCCCAGACACAGCCCAAGATACGGAACGCCGTTCTCGCGGGCGTAACCGGCCGCCGATATCTTGCCTTCTATGCCGCGCGAGCCGAAACCGCCGGGCACGACAATGCCGTGCACGCCTTTCAGAACGTCGCGGGCGCCCGATTTTTCGATTTCCTCGGTCTCGATATGCCGCAATTTCACTTTGACGGCGTTGTGAATGGAAGCGTGAAGTATCGCCTCGTTGACACTCATATACGCGTCCTTTATGCCCGTATACTTTCCGACCAGCGCTATTTCCGCCTCCACGTCGGGATGGGCGCGCATATCGAGAAATCCGTGCCAGTCGCTCATGTCGGTTTCCCCGCCCGAGGACAATCCCAGCCTCTGCGTGACGGCCCTGTCGAGACCCTGTTTCCGGAGGTTTATCGGGACGCTGTAAATCGAATCGGCGTCTACGGCCTCGAATATGCTGTCGGTGGAGACGCTGCAAAACAACGCTATCTTGTCTTTGAGGTCGGAATTGATGGGATATTGCGAACGGCACACTATGATGTCGGGCTGTATCCCTATGCGGCGCAGTTCGTTGACGCTGTGCTGCGTCGGCTTGGTCTTGAGTTCCCCGGCCGCGGAGATATAGGGGATGAGCGTGACGTGGCAGTACAGAACATTCGTGCGACCGACGCGGCTCGCGAACTGACGGATCGCTTCGAGAAACGGAAGCCCTTCTATATCACCAACCGTTCCGCCTATCTCGGCCACGACGACGTCGTTGTCCGAAGCGACTCTCAGCACGCTCTCCTGAATCTGGTTGGTGACGTGAGGGATGACCTGCACCGTGCCGCCGTTATACCGTCCGGCGCGTTCCTTCCTTATCACTTCCTGATAAATTTTTCCCGCCGTCACGCTGTTGTCGCTCGAGAGGGGTTCGTCGATGAAACGCTCGTAATGGCCCAGGTCCAAGTCGGTTTCCGCGCCGTCGTCGGTCACGAAAACCTCCCCGTGCTGAAACGGGTTCATGGTTCCCGCGTCCACGTTCAGGTACGGGTCCATCTTCAAAATGGACACCTTCAACCCCGCGCGTTTGAGCAAAGCGCCCAACGACGCGGCCGTGATGCCCTTCCCGAGAGACGAAACGACGCCCCCTGTCACGAAAATGAACTTCGACATATCCCAAAATCACTCCCGGTCCCGCAAGCGGCAATCCGCCGCCCCCCGTATTATATTACCTCAATACCCTTATCGGGTTTATCGGCCGTCCGCCCGAACGCACCTCGAAATGGACGTGATTCCCCGTCGATATTCCGGTGCTTCCGATCTGCGCTATCGCCTGCCCTCTTTTGACGTTCGCTCCCGCCCTCACCAGCAATTTGCTGTTGTGCCCGTAAAGCGTGGTGATATTGCCGGGATGGGAAATCACGATCGTCCTGCCGTATCCACCCATCCAGCCGGCGTGAACCACCTTGCCCGCCGCCGACGCGACGACGGTCCTTCCGCGGGGCGCCCTTATATCGATTCCCGTGTGAAAATCGCCGGTTCCCCTCACCGGATGCCTGCGTCTTCCGTAGGAACTGGAGATTTTCCCCGCGACCGGCCATCCGAAACCCTTTTTCACGGAGACCGTGTTTTTGACCCTCGAAGCCACGGCGTTATTTTTCCCGCCCGATTCGATCACCGCGACCTTGGCTCCGGGGAGGAACAGCCGCGTTCCCTGTTTCAGCGAGGCGTCCTTCATTCTGTTGGCGGACAGTATCGCCTCGGGGTAAATGTCGTACCCCTTCGCGAGTTTCTCCACCGTCTGGCCGCTTCCGACGGTGATGAATATTCCGTCCTGGTTGGGGATTTTGATGATCGTCCCCACCTTCAGGACGTCTCCCTCCGAGACTTTATTGCACCCGAAAATCGTGTTGACGTCGAGGTTGAATGTATTTGCGATCTGCCACAGCGTGTCGCCCTTTTTGACGACGTAGTCGGTCATTTCGACCGGCGAGGCCTGTTTCAGTTTTGCCGCGGCCTCGTCTTTCATCTCCCTGACGTATTTCAGGGTGGCGTCGACCGAGCCTTCGCTCGCCGGGATATACAGGGTCTGCCCCTCGCGCAGCCTATGCTGATCCGCAAGCTCGTTGGCCTTCATTATATTTTCTATGGAGATTCCGTTCGACTCCGAGATTTTCGAAAGAGTCCCCCCGGCTTCGACCGTTATCATCTTCCAGTCGCCGGGCGCGCCTTCCTCGATCAGTTCCACGTCGTCGTTCATCAGCGACAGATCCCCGTTTTGGGATTCGTACTTACGGGCGTCTATCGCGTCGACGACGACGTACCCCGCCGAAAACTCCCCGCCGGATCCGTCGTTAAAATCGTTGGAATTCCACATGGCGCCGGAGCGTTTCGCGGCGAAGCTGATGCAGGAATACGAAAAAACCACGGTCACGGTCAACGTCAACGCGAAAAAACTCTTTTTGATTTTTTTTGAAATTCTCATTCCGGTCATAATCCCCCGTCACAGCGTTTACGCTACTTTTATCGTCCCCAGAAATTCCTTGTTGGATGTCGTGGATTTCAGTTTATCGATGATGAGGGCCAGCACCTCGGCCTCGTCCATGTTAGCGATCTTCCGGCGAAGCGTCCAAAGCCTCTGGAGCTCGTCGTCCGGCATCAGAAGGTCTTCGCGCCTCGTTCCCGAACGGGTGATATCTATGGCCGGGAACAGTCTCTGCTCGGAGATTTTCCTCGAAAGGTGAATCTCCATATTGCCGGTGCCCTTGAATTCCTCGTATATGACGTCGTCCATCCGGCTGCCGGTCTCCACCAGCGACGTGCCTATTATCGTGAGGCTGCCGCCGTTCTCGATATTTCTCGCGGCGCCGAAGAATTTTTTGGGGAAATAAAGCGCCGCTGGGTCCATGCCTCCCGACAAAGTACGCCCCGAGGGCGGCACTATGAGATTCGACGCTCTCGCGAGACGCGTTATCGAGTCAAGCAGAAGCACCACATCCTTGCCAACTTCCACCAGCCTCTTGGCTTTTTCCAATGACAGTGAGGCGACGCGCATATGCTCCTCCGCGGGACGGTCGAAAGTGGACGCGATTATCTCTCCGTCCACCGACCGGCTCATGTCGGTTACCTCTTCCGGCCGCTCGTCCACGAGAAGTACCATCATTATTGCCTCGGGATGGTTTGTGGTGATGGCGTTGGCGAGATGTTTCAGCAGGGTCGTCTTTCCGGCCTTGGGAGGGGAGACGATTAGCGCCCTCTGCCCCTTGCCGATCGGGACGAACAGATCGACCAGTCTCGTCGAAAGTCTCTTTTGTTCTGTCTCCAGATTTATCTTCTGATCGGGAAATATCGGAACCAATGCCTCGAACATCGGGCGGCGGCGGGCTTCCTCCGGGTCGGAATAATTTACGGCTTCCACCCGGATCAAAGCCTCATAATGCTCCGGGTCTCTCGGGGGACGCACCATTCCGCCGACCACGTCGCCGTTGCGAAGCCCGAAACGCCTTATCTGCGAGGCGGAAAGGTAAATGTCATTGTTGCTGGGAAGCAAACCGGAAGGCCGCAGGAAACCGTATCCTTCCGGCAGGCATTCGAGCGTGCCTCCTCCGTACCGGAATCCCATTTGCAGAGCCTGCGCCGCCAGGATACTGAATATGAGATCGTCTTTTTTTTGGGTGGTCGGACTCGCCACGCCCATCTCCCGCGCGAATTTCCTCAGCTCAATGACGGGCATGGCCTGGAGTTTGCTGAAATCGGCACGGGAAGCGGGATTTTTGGCTTCCTCCGTCTCGGAAGCGGCAATATCCGGTTTCGCGTCGTTCAGTTCCTGTAACGCGACGTCGTCAGGCTCCGTGGTATTGTTCATTGTAATGGACTGGCCTCCTAACCGGCTTTGTGCGTTTATTTACTTTAATTGGCTGTGAGCGAATTATTCGTGAGAAAGACGATGCGGCGCGCTGACATGAATTATGTCCGCCATCCAAACAAACCATTTTTATTGTATCCCTAACATCCGAAAACGCAAATAGCTTTTTTTCAATTTTCAATTTCCCAGCGGCAAAAAAAATTTTCTCAATCCCATATGACCGCATTGTCGGGGGACAAGTCGCCGCTCGAAACGGCTACGGTGAAATTATCCTCGTAAACATCCTTGCCGTTGTAAATGATCGTCACCAAATAAAAACCCGGTTCGAGGAGAGAGCCGTCATCCCTGAGAAGATAAAACGCGCGCACGCCTTCCGGCGCCGACAGGCGCACCGTCTCACGCTGTATCATGTCGCTGCCGAGATACCAGGAAATTTCAATCGCGTCGCCTCTGCGCGCCCCCGAGTAATCGAACCACAGACACACCTGCTGCGACGCGGAAGATATATTTCTGTCGGCGCTCACCGGTTTCAGGTTTTCATCGAGTTCCTCGCAAATCCGCACTTCCCTTATCTTGAAAGAACCGGACGCGAAACCGCTTTTCCTGAAACTCCACGACACCAATACCACCAACGCCAAGACCAACAGTCCGGCGAAGATCAGCGACTCGTGAATTTTCCGCCGCCCGCGCCATACGAACATCATTTACGGCAGGCTCCGAAGTGCGTCCGTATTTTCGTCTCGATTCCTACTCTCAGCAGGACTCTCGCGGGCACGACGCTTTCCGCGGGGCCGTCCGTTTCGGGAGCGCGGGCCGCGACATATGGAAAAACCGCGATTACGGCAACGTTTTGGGCGGCGTTTATGAAATCGAGCGCCTCAACCCCGAGACCGTCCGCGCGAACGGCGGACGGCCCCCGTCCCGAAACGCCCCCCGCCGATATCCCGGCGAGCCCGCGGAATATTCCGTCGTCACTCATATGTCCTTTAAATGCCCAGCGTCTCCATCAGGGCCATCATATCCTCGTCGAGGTCTTTCTTCGTCTCCCATGAGTTCTGAATGGGAGACGTCTCCACGCGGCCGGAGTTGCAACCGACCATGACGCCCGCTTCGCCGCGCGTAAGTGCCTCGATGGCCCCGCCGCCGAGACGGGACGCGAGCACCGCGTCAAAGGACGACGGGCTGCCGCCCCTTTGCAAATGCCCCAGAACCACTATCCTCGCGGAATAACCCCCGGTATCCTTCAGCAGCGACGAAAGCTCGGAAGCCGTCATCACGCCTTCGGCCACTATTATCAGTGTATGCGTCTTGCCGCGTTCGTGCGCGTAGTGCAGTTTCTTGCACAGGCCCTCGATGCTGAACGGCCTCTCGGGCAGGATGACATATTCCGCCCCGGCGGCGACCGCGGCCTCCAGGGCGAGGAAACCCGCGTTGCGCCCCATCACTTCAACGAGAAACAGGCGTTCGTGGCTGGAAGCGGTGTCGCGCAGTTTTTGAACGCTCTGGAGGGCCGTGTTGCACGCCGTATCGTAACCGATGGTGTAGTCGGTGCCGGCCATGTCGTTGTCTATAGTACCCGGTATCCCTATCACGGGATAGCCCAGTTTGTGCAGGTCGTAGGCGCCGTGGAAAGAACCGTCTCCCCCGATCACCACAAGGGCGTCGATATCATAATTTTTCAGGCACTGAAGGCCTTCCCGCACACCCTCGGGCTTGATGAAACGTTCGCTCCTCGCGGTGCGGAGTATGGTGCCTCCCCTGTGGATGATGCCTCCGACGGAACTTGCAGTGAGCGGCACAACGTCGCCCTCCAGCAGTCCCTCATATCCCCTGCGAAAACCTATCACGTCGAGGCCCTTGTAAATGGCGGTGCGCGTGACGGCTCTTATAGCCGCGTTCATTCCCGGCGCGTCGCCGCCGCTGGTCAGAACTCCTATGCGCTTCAAATCAATCTCCTCCCGTCTTCAGTCGATAAATTTTTATTGTCCTACCTGTTCCGCAGTTCTTCTATTCTCTCGTTCACCTCTTTTATCTCCTCGTTTTTCGCGGTCAATCGAGACTCGAGGTCCGTTTTTTCCGCGGTGAGTTTTTCCATTCGGCGCAGAAGCCTGTCGATTTCCAGTCTGTCGGCGGCGGTTCCCGAAATCGTGGACGTGGCGTCCTCCGCTTCCACATCCCAGGTAAATCGCAACTCCCTGTTATTTATAACCGGGCTGACGGCTCCGTTTACGACCAGCCTCAGCGACATCTTGCGGTTCAAGAGCGGTTTGCCGGTCTTTTCGTCATAGCGGGGAAAGAACACCATTCCGTCGCGCTTGCCCTGCAATGGAATATTAAACCTTTTATCGTAATCGGACGGCGAGTGTTTCGTCTTGCCTATCCACATCGCGAGCATCTCGTCGAAAGGGGCCATGTGCGCTGTGGGGCCAAGTTCCTCGACTTCGATATGCACGGCGATATTGTCGTCGAGGTTGAGTTCCTTCAAAAAATTATATTTGTAATCCTCGAGTTCCGAAGCCGTCCACATGTTTTTTTCAGCTTCGTTCCGCATCAGGGCCTCGATGTATTCGGCCGTGTACAGGGTGGCCTTCAATGTAAACGTCCCCCCGAAGTCGTCCTTCACGCTCTCCGTCTTTGTCCAGCGCGCGAGCGCGGCGTCGCGTCCGGCGGCGGCGCTCACCCCGTTCGCCGCCGCGCATAATAATATCATTACAGCGGCACAAATCAACGTTTTCGTCACTTTTCCCATAATGTACGCCTCCCGAGACGTTACAAGTTTATCACAATAAGCCCGAAACGGAAAAATCAAAAACGCGGGTCATTTTTCCGCTTCGGGCTGTTCCGATGGAACGAACGGATTCGTCCCACCTATCGTGAAACCCGAAATAATTTTGGCGGCGGCGGAGCTTCGCAGCCATTCCATATATTTCGCCGCGTCCGCCGCGCGGATTCTCCTGAAACCGGCGCTTTCCGTGAAACAAGCGTAGGTATCCCTGAAATGACCGGTCGGCGCGATTTTGACGAGCGCCGGCTCGAAGCTCTCGGCCTCGACGTACTGCGCGAAAGAGGCCTCGCCCACAAGAATGAAAGCCCCTTCGTCCCCCGCCTGAAAGAGGGCGCTCAAATCGTCCCGCGACGTCTCCACATACCCCGGATACGACGCGCCGTCACCGACGCCAGCCGATTCGCGCAGCGCGGTCTCCGCCTCGCGGACGCGGTCGTCGGCCAGGAGGGAAAAATAAAGATTGTTCCCCTCGAATATTTTACCTATCGCGGACACGGCGTCAAGGCCGCTCAAGGTCGCGAATCCCTCCGCCGGGCCCGCGAGAATTATTTTTTCTCTCCACAGCGGGACGGGGCGCTTCACCATGCCGCGATTCAGAAGGAAATCCGCGTAAGCCCCGTTTCCCGTGATGATGATATCGAAATTCGCCATGACGAAGGCGTCCTCCAAATTTTTCAGATCCTCCGGCGTCTCCGACGGAAGGGTCGTCAATGACGGAGGAACGGTTCCAATCCCGCCGAGCGGCGAATCGAACGCCATAATGAGAAACTGCGCCGCCGGACGGTTGAAACACTCAGCGAAGCGCACCCTTTTGTGACTGTCGGGTTCGACAATCCCCGACGCGAAAAGCCGCGGCGCGAACAATAAATATAAAACGCACGCAAGAATATTGGATTTCAAGATATTCATCACCCCAAAAATCCGCCGGACAAAACCCCGGGCTCCGCCCCGAACCCGGCAGGGAACAAGCTCCCCGCGCCCTCTTTATAAAAGGGGGGGGGGCAAGGGGCTCGCCCCTTGCGGGGTTTGGGGCGGAGCCCCGAGGTTTTGATCCTGTTTTATTTCGCGCGCCTTGACGCGTATTCTCTGGAGGGCGTTGTCAATCTTTTTCCTGCCGCATCCGAGCGTGACGGCGGCGTCCGTCACGCCTCCGCATGTCAGGTAAGCGCTCAGGACATCCCTCTCGAACGGGCTGAGGGAGGAAAAAAGCGCGAATACCGCTTCCCTGCGCTCGATTATCCCGTCGGGACAGCAATCCTCGAATTCGTCCGAACGAAGCCGCTCGAAGACCGATTCGTCCCCGGCGGGATACTCGCGTCCGTTGCGGCGAAGATACGAGATCATCCTGTTGCGGGCGCATATACGTATATAGCCGCGCATGCCGCCGCGTTCGGGGTCGTATGATTCGAGCGCCGTCATGACGGCGATTACGCCTTCCTGCACCAGGTCTTCCGCCGTGAAACTGTTGTCATACGACAGTTTACGGGCTTCCCACCGCAGTATCGGCATGAACGACGGCACGTCCATCTTCAGGATATCTTCCTCAGGAAACCGCGCAGGAGCCGCTCCATCGAGCGGGCGGCGCGCGCCATGCTGTCGAGCACTTCCTGATGACGAAGTTTTTCGGGCTTCACTCCCGCCGCGAAATTCGCCACGCACGAGACGGCGGCGGCCCTTACGTTCATGTGGTTCGCCGTTATCACCTCCGGAATGGTCGACATGCCCACGATATCCGCTCCCATGACGCGGGCCATCCTTATCTCGGCCGGCGTCTCGAACGAAGGCCCGGAAAAAGCGATGTAAACGCCCCTGCGGAGGGGAATTTTTTCCTCCGCGGCGGCGGATTCGAGCATCTCCAAGTATTCGTGGTCGTAGGCGTAACTCATGTCGGGAAACCTCGGCCCCCATTTTTCGTTGTTGCGCCCCGCAAGAGGATTTATGCCCATGAAATTGATATGGTCGTAAACCGCCACGAGATCGCCCGGCCTATACCCCAAATTGACGCCGCCAGATGCGTTTGTGGCGAACAGCGTGCTTATCCCGAGTTCGCCGAGCACCCGTATGGGAAACGTCACTTCCGAGGCCGAATATCCCTCGTAATGGTGAACGCGTCCCTGCATCACGACCACCTTGACGCCCTCCAGTTCTCCGAGGACGAGACGCCCCGCGTGTCCCTGCGCGGTCGTCCGCGGCCAGTGCGGTATATCCCCGTAAGGTATCGCGACGGGGTTTTCCACGGCGTCCGCGATACATCCGAGCCCCGAGCCGAGGACGATTCCGACCCTCGGGCGAGACGCGATTCTCTCCGTCACGAAGGTCAGCGCCTCGGTCACTTTCGTCGCGGCACAATCGCCCGCCGAATTGCCGTTCATTTCGTCAGCCATCACGATCATCTCCCGCTCTCGGATGAAAGTTGTCATACAAATCCCTCAGTTCCGTATCCAGATGCGCGTACTTTTCCGTAGTCGCGATTGTCGAGTGTCCCAAAAGCTCCTGCAAAGTGCGCAGGTCCATGCCCCTCCTCTGAAGATGCGTGGCGAACGAATGTCTCAACACGTGGGGATGCAGCCTGTTTTTCGCTATGCCGGCCCTCGATCCTCTCTTCCTCATAATATTCCACAGATCCTGCCTGTTCATTTGTCTGCCGTTTCTCGAAAGGAAGAGGTATCCCCCCGAGACGTCGGGCGAAGCGCACAACCCGGGGCGAATTTCCGAGATATACTTCCCAACTTTTTCCCTGAGCGCCCCTACGTAAGGCAGCACGCGCTCCTTGCGTCCTTTCCCTTTCACGTACAGCACGCCGCCCGATTCGTTTATATCCGACAATTTTATCGATACCAGTTCGCTCGCCCTGAGCCCGCAATCGTACGCCATTTCGATCATCGTCCTGTCGCGTCCGTCCGCCGCCCTGTCGTCGGGCCCCGTTTCGATGAGCCGGTTTACCTCGCCCTCCGTCATCACCTCGGGAAGTTTTTTTCCCTTTCGCGGGATCGGAATCCTCGCGGCGGAATCGGTTCTGCCGTCGTATGCCAGAAATTTGGCGAAACTGGCCAAGGCCGCCGCTTTTCTGTTTCTCGTCGACGCGGACATGCCTTCCGCCGCGAGGCGGGCGATGTACCGCGAAACGGCCCCTGCGCCAATGGGATAAAGTTTCTGCCCCGTCTCGTCACAGAACCTCTTCCACGACGCGAGGTCGTTTCCGTACGCCATGACGGTGTTCGGGCTGGCGTCGCGCTCGAAGCGCATGTATTCGAGGAAACTCCGTATGACCTCGCCGCCGTCCGCTTCCATGACGCGCGTCACCCCCGCCTCAGCGTCCCGTACAGCCACCAGTATATCCCATACAGGCTTTTCGCGTCCCTTATCCCGCCGTCTTCGGCAAGCGCGAGCGCCGCTTCCTTCGAGAAAAACGACGGAACGATGAACTCGTCCTCGTCGAACGGCAGCCCGTCCGGCGTCAAATCGGCGGCGTAATACATCGTCAGCAGCTCGTCGCTGAAACCGGGGGACGTGTAGAATTCCCCTATTTTCGATATTTTTCCCGGCTTCCATCCGGTTTCCTCGCGAAGCTCCCTCTCGGCCGCCGCCGCGCAATCCTCGCCGGGTTCGACGATTCCCGCCGGAAGCTCTGTCAGCACTTCTCCCGCCGGATATCTGAACTGGTTTATCAGCAGTATCTCGCCCCTGTCGTTCTCGGCGAGAATCATGACGGCTTTTTTATGCTCGACGACTTCTCTCGGCCTTATTCCGCCGTGCGGAAGTTTCACCCTGTCGACGCGCAGGTTCAGTATCCTTCCGTTATAAACGGTTTCGCCGGACACTCGCTCCTCTCTGAGTTCATCGGGATCGAAATTTCTTTTCTTCGTTCCGTTCACGCAAAACACTCCTCCGCTCCTGTCCGCAGTCCGTTTTTCCACGATTCCCCCGGCTGCGGTTTCCTGCCCTCCGGCAATACCGTAATAAGTTTCAGAAATCCGCCGCCGCAAGCCACGACGGGCGCGCCTTTCCCCGGACAAAGGCTGCCCGCCGCCGCGCGCGGCGTTTCTCCGCACACCGGACGAGCCGCCAGCACCGTCAATCTTTTGCCGGCGAGCGTCGTCCACGCTCCCGGCCTGGGCGACAGCGCGCGAACCAGATTGGCGATTTCCCCGGCCGTCCTGTTCCAGTCGATTCGTTCCTCGTCCGCCGTTATCTTGCGGGCATACGTCGCCGCCGCGTCGTCTTGGGGAACGAAGTTCCATGAGTCGATCGGATTTCGCGCGGCGAATTCGGCGAACATCCTGCCCCCCGTCTCGGCGGCCCTGTCGCGCGCCGACGTGAAATTCCCGTCCGGCCCGATTTCGACGTGTTCCGTCAGCAACACCGGCCCCGCGTCCATCCCCCGGGAGAGTTTGAACACCGAGACGCCGACGCGCTCCGCCCCGTCCATCAGCGCCCTCTGTATCGGCGCGGCCCCCCTGTAAAGGGGCAGGGCGGACGGATGTATATTGAGGCACCCGACACGCTCCGCCTCCGACAGCAGAGGCTCGCGGACGAACTGGCCGAAGTCCGTCACGAACGTAAAATCGACGCCGAAATCGCGCTTCATCCCCAGGACGCGTGGGTCGCCCGAAGCGTCCGGAGATTCTATCAACGGAACTGCGGCCATCGCGCCGGACACGAATTCCCCAACCGGCGAACGCGATATTTTTTTGCCCCTTCCCGCCGCCGTAGGCGGGGAAGTCACCACAAAATCCGGCGCTTTCCAGCGAGCCAAAGTCTCGAGGCACTTGACCGCGAAATATCCCGTCCCGACAAAAGCGTATCTCAGCGTTTCGTTCATCGTCCGCGCGGCTTTTTGCCCATTTTTTTGCGTATGAACGCGCGTTTCAGCGCCGAAAGATTATCTATCAAAAGTTTGCCGTCGAGATGGTCGGTCTCGTGCGACATGACTCTCGCGAGATATCCCTCCGCCGTTTCGTCGTGCCGTTTGCCGTTTTCGTCGCGATACACGATCCTGATTTTGGCGGGACGGGTGACTCTCTCGTATATACCCGGAAAACTCAGGCATCCCTCGTCGCTTCTTTCGGCGCCATCGGCCTCGACTATGCCGGGATTCACCACAACCCGCCTGTTTCCCTCCCAATCCGCCACGAACAGCCTGACGGGTTTTCCGACCTGAGGAGCGGCAAGCCCGACGCCCTTCGACAGATACATCGTCTCCCACATATCCGCCACGAGTTTTTTCAAAGCGTGCCCAAATTCGCTCACCTCGGACGCCGTCACCCGAAGCGCCGGATCGGGATATTCCAAAACGTTCAATACAGCCATGAGAACATATCTCTCCCGCGTCATAAATCTTTCACATCATTTTATCAGTTGCGGTCGGTTTTTTATACATCACCGCAACAATTCGGCCGCGATTCCGCGTTTGTGTAATGTTTGCGCCGCCGCTTGTTTTATTGTATAATTCAAACTCAAAAAATTTTTACGGAGGCGGTTGTGATGTCTCGATTTGAATTCGTAAGCTGCCGGTTGGCGATACAGGTTTGCACAGGGCATTTCCCTGACGGGCGCGAGCGGCACCGCACGTTCAGCTTGAAGGATATCAAGCCGGACGCGGACCCCGCCGCGCTGATCGCCGTGGTCCGCGCCATTGGTTCGCTTCTCGCTCATCCCATCACGCACGCGCGGCTCATCGTAAAAAGCAGGCGCGCGCTGTTCGACGCGACAAAACCCGACATGTCCGCGGGGGACGGCTTGGGCGCCGCCCCGTCCCCCGCCCCGGAAACGCGCGGCGGCACGCCGGAAACGCCTCCGCGCGAAACGAAACTCCGCGCCGCG
>JAIRKI010000058.1 GCA_031260185.1 Synergistaceae bacterium
CATATACGGTCATTTTCCCGTTCTATTGTTCTCCATTGGATTAATTGGCGCAGAGCGCATCAAGCTATTGCTATGTGGTATCACTATCGTCACTCGCATGTTTTACAACTGTAATACTAGTTTTCAAACGCGCCCTAGATGTTCCGGAAAATTTTCACGCGTTACGACAAATTATATGCAATGTTTTGTTGGTTTAGAACCTGTTTTCAATAACGTTTCGCTTCATTGGATATTTCATTATGTTCACCCTTTCACTGGAAATTAGGTTTCATATATTTATATCGTCCGCTTTGCTCATTCTATTTAGAATTTATTGAAAACGGGTTCTTATATATTTTGCGGTGATTATCAATGCTATAGATAGCTGGTTGTAACCAGTGTGAACGCGCTCTGGCAGGGGGTTACGCGCGCGATTTTTCGATCAGCCGCGCGAACAGGTTTTTGTGGGCCGTCATGGCTCCTGTCGGACACATTTCGTGACAACAGAGGCAGCGGACGCATTTATGTTTTTCGACGGAGGGGAAACCGGCTTTCGCGCCTCTTTCCAGCAAAATGGCGCCGACCGGGCAGACGCTTGCGCATATTCCGCACTTCACGCATTTATCGGGATCGAGGCGCGGCGTTACCGAAACCAGCCTGTAACCGACGCCGCGCAAAAAAACCGGGAGTGCCCTGACATAACCCGACGATTTTTTGAAACCTTTCAGGGGCAATTCGTCCCACTCCGCACCGACGAGCGATATCTCGCCGCGCGAGGCCGGGCCCATGCCGCGCGAGACGACTGACGCCAGGAGCGGGATATCCGCGGGATTGTCGTATCCCATGATGGCCGCGGCGGCCCAATCCACAGCGAGCGCGTTCGCTCCCGCCAGGACGAAGCCCGTTTTTGCGGGACGCCCGTGTGACGGCCCGTCTCCCTCCATGCTCTCTATGGCGTCCATCACGTGAAATTGCGGCGGTTTGACCGAATAAACGTCAACTATCGCGTCGGCAAGACGCTTCCACGACGTCGAGTTGTGACATTTTTTTCTTGTCTCCGTGTCCGCCGTGCCGAAAATATTTTTCAGGCACCCCGATATCTCCGTCTCAATATGCGTTTTAAGTTTCGGCGCGTTGACGCAAAACACCGCGTCCAAATAACGGGCCGCTATGCGGGCCGCGCGGCGAGCGCTTTGAACGTGCCCGGGCCGGCCTCGCGAAACCCCCTGTCGGCGAGCAATCCATAACTCACGCCGTCCAGAGCCGCCGTTTCATCGATCTTTGTTTTTTTGAAAAGATCGGCCGTGTCGGTGCATATGAAGCCGGGATTGTCGGCGATATGCACGCGCGCGCCAAAGCGTTTTTGAATCTCCGCCGCGACGGCGCGCACAACCTCAGGATGGGTAGTAACCGCCATCTCCGGTTCCGCCGGAGAGAGCAGGTTCGCCTTGACGAGCGCGTCGCGGCAGGCGGTTTCCGGCATTCCTCCGGCGCGGTCCACGGCTTCCGCCACGGCGCGCGATACGTTTTCCCTTCGGTAATCGCCGCATCTCGCGACGCCGACGGTGAAACTCATGTCCCCTCCCCCTCCAGACCAAAACGGCAAATATCGCTCACCGCGCACGCGGCGCACCGGGGATTACGGGCGTGACACGCTTTCCTTCCGTGCTCGATCATGTTGAGATGCCCGCCGGCGCACCTCTCCGGCGGGACGGCGCTTTCCAGGAAATCCTGTATTTTCTCGGGAGAGGTTTTTTCAGGACGCCAGCCTAGCCTGCGGGATATGCGGGCCACGTGGGTATCAACCGGAAAAGCGGGTATCCCCAAGTCGAAGATCATCACGCAGGCGACGGTCTTGGGCCCGATGCCGTCCAGGCTCCTGAGATATTTCCGCGCCCGCCCGCCGGGCCAGCTTTTCATCGCCGCGAGCGAATACTCCCCGAAATCGGCGTAAATCCTGCCGAGTATCGCTTTCATCCTGACGGATTTTATATCCGCGAGCCCTCCCGGTTTTATGGCGGCCGCGATTTTTTCCGCGGTGGCTTCCGCCGCGTCCTTCCATTCGGGGCATACGCGGCGTAGGGCGTCGTAAGCCCTGTCTCGGTTGCGGTCGTTGGTATTCTGGGAGAGCAGGGTCAGCATCAAGCCGTCGAGAGGTTCCCCCGTGGCGTACATGCCGGGCGGAGAGGCGTCGTGGCCGTAGAGCGAATCCAGTCTGTCGAGGACGAGCGTTATATGCTCCCGCGAGCTAAATTCCATCGGAGCGGCGCCTTTCCTCAAACCACAGGATCAAAACCTCTGGCGCTGCCCGAACCCGGCAGGAAGCAAGCTCCCCGCGCCATCTTTCAAAATTTTTCTGAGAGTGCGGTACTCTGTTTGACTCGGTGACTCCCATCCGTAAATCCTCCCGAATATAATCGGGTAGGAGGCCGCTCATTATTTGAACGGCCGTCCTCCCACGCCACCGTACGTACGGACCCGTATACGGCGGTTCAATAGCTTGAGCGCGGCGCCTCGTATCTCTTGGAGAAGTTCTCGAATCCAAGATTTGCGAGGCGCTCGCTCGTCAATGTCGTGGAAAGTATCCAACTGCCGGATATCCTCCGATAGCTTTTGCGCGTGTTTGCCCATTGCCACGCCCGGTCTTTCGTTACCCCCAGTTCCTTAAGTCCGGCAAATCTCGTCCTGACCCGTTTCCACTGCTTCCGGATGTACATCCGAATCCGACGCCTGACCCACTCGGTCATCATTTTCATCGCTTTATTCATGCCCGCAATGGCGTAATACCCAAGCCAGCCGCGCGCGCAGCTCTTGAGGTTATTCAGCGCTGCTGACACCGATACGCCTCTGTTGCGGCGCCGCGTGATGTGTTTCAGCTTGGACTTGAACCTTTTCAGGGATTGGGCGTGTATCCGTATTCTCGTCCCGTTATGGCCCTTATAGAGCGAGAATCCCGGAAATTTAAGGCGCAATGGACTCCCAACGGCGCTCTTCTCTTCATTTATCTTGAGTTTCAACACTTTCTCAAGATATCTCTTACAACTCGACATCACGCGAAGACCGGCCCGGTGGCTTCTGACATATATATCGCGGTCATCCGCGTACCTCACGAACTTATGTCCTCCGCTCTCCAAGAATCTGTCGAATTTTGTCAGGCACACGTTGCTCAGAAGCGGAGATAAAGGACTGCCTTGCGTAGAACCTTCAATAGTAGGGCTGTATATTCCGCCTGCCATGACACCACTCTTCAGACATTTGCGTATCAGGCTTATGAGCTGTTCGTCTTTTACCTTCTCACGCGGCAT
>JAIRKI010000079.1 GCA_031260185.1 Synergistaceae bacterium
TGTGTCCCCCCTGCTTGAAAACTATCGCCGCTTTTCGGTAATCCGCGCTGTATGCCATACATATATTTTCGGATGATTCCCGAATAACTTTATACCCATTAAGTTAAGATACTATATCACCTGTGTCAATCGCGGGTAAATTGGTTTATACTGATTGACGCGCATTCGCGACGATCATCGTCTTCAATTTATCAGGAGGGAAAAGAAATGGACGTCAAAGACGCAATCGCCAAATTGCTCGCCGAAAACGGCGGGCTGCTGCGCCTCAAACCCGCGTGGGTATCACGGGTGTTCCTGCCGCCGGGGAAACGTCTCGGCCTTCCCGACGACGCTTACGACGCCGGCGAACGCGGCTATATCACCGAGCGTTGGATCGGCTCGACCACCGAGGCCGAAAACCCGATACACACCCAAGACGAGGGACTGTCGTTCATAAATACGAACGGCGGGCCCGACATCACGCTCAAGGCGGCCGTGGAAGCGCTGCCCGACGAAATCATGGGCGCGGATTACGCATCGGCGCACAAGGGACTCGGGCGGCTGCCGAAAATATTCGACAACGCCGACAGACTGCCCTTTCACATCCACCAACGGCAACAGGACGCCGGCAAGGTAGGCAAAAAATCCAAGGAAGAATCGTACTATTTTCCTGCTGGGGTTCCACTCGGTCCGCACCCCGAGACTTTTTTCGGCCTGCATCCTTTCATCGTCCGCCAAAATCGCAAGGACGTGGTAGCCAAATACCTGGATGACTGGGAGAACACCGACAGGCTGCTCGCGCTGTCGCGGGCCTATATCAATATGCCGGACGACGGGTTCCATCTGCCTCCGGGCATATTGCACGCGCCGGGCAGCGCGCTCACGATAGAGCTTCAGGAGGATTCCGACGTATGCGCCATGTTCCAGGGCAGACTGGCCCACACGCTGCTCGACAAGAGCGTCCTGACGCGCGATATTCCTCCGGGGGAACTGGAGGAATCCGGCATGATGGCGGCCGTCGAACAGCTCGACTGGGACGCGAACGGCGACCCGTATTTTTACGAGAATCACCACACGCCGCCCGTCCTCCTGGAAGGCGGACGCACGGCGGGCTGCGAGGAATGGTGGATATTCTACAACACCCGCAAGTACAGCGGCACGAAACTGACAGCGCGTCCGGGAGCTTCGCGGAGAAGCGTCGACAGAGGCGCTTACAACATACTCGTATGGAACGGCGAGGGAACGTTCGGCGGTCTGCCGGTCAAGGGCGGCGACCACGCGCTCGACGAGATAATGGTCACTGCGGCGCGGGCGCGCGCCGGTGTGGACGTGGTGAACACGGGAACCGAAGATCTCTTCATAATAAAATTTTTCGGCCCCGACATCAACGACGACTCTCCGGCGCTCAAGAGATTTGCCTGACGGAGGAGCGTGAGACATGCCGTTGCGCGGCGCGAGCGGCTCGACGAGTTGAAAGCTGAAAAGTCCGGCGTGCCGGACAAGTATCCGTGACGCCCGTTTGTTGAATAAATTCGGTGGTATAATCAAAACGCTTTTGTAATTTAACTTGGCTTTCGCGAAGGAGAGAGTTTTCATATGAGAGTTTCCGTTTCAATGTTGCCGGAAGATGTCCGTAACGGAGGTTACACGGAGGAACTTTACGACCCGAAACACGGAACTGTTTCCGAAACTTGCGAAATTCACGACGTAGAAGGGGGTATTCGCGTGACTAAACGGATAATATGCGCCGGCGATATCTTGTACGATTTCATATCGACCACCAAGGGAACCGGATTGGCGGGAGCGGTTGAATTCGCCAAAAAACCGGGGGGGAGTCCCTTTAACATCGCGATAGGACTGTCGCGTCTGGGAATGAAAGTCGCGTTCCTTGTCAAAATCGGCGACGACGAGTTTGGGGGAGCGCTGAAAGAACTTCTCTCCTCGGAAGGCGTGGACATGTCCTGCGTGGTGGAAAGCGCGGGGCACAATACGACGCTCGCCATGGCCGCGGTGGACGCGCGCGGGAAACCCGAGTTCAGGTTCTACCGTGAAAACGCGGCCGACGTATCCCTCACGACGGACGAACTTCCTCCGATAACGCCGCGCGAAACGTCGGTTTTCTCGTTCGGTTCCCTCGTTTTGGCCGACAATCCGGCGGGAGACGCCATTTTGAGCGTATTCGAGAAGATGCGCGCAAGCGGTGTCATGACGGTGCTCGACCCGAACGTGCGGCCGCTGTATGTGAGCGACAAACCTATCTACAAAGAACGGCTGAAATACCTGATTCCGCTCGTGGATGTGCTGAAACTCAGCGACGACGACCTGGCATGGCTCACCGGCACACGGATAATCGAAGAGGGTATCTCGCGTCTCGGATGCAATCACTCCGGGTTGGTGATCGTCACCGAAGGGCCAAGGGGCGCGCGGGCGATATGGCGAGGCGAGACCATACAGGTTCCGTGCGTGGACGTGAAGGTCGCGGAGACCACGGGATGCGGAGACTCGTTCATCGCGGGCGTGATATCGAAGCTGGCTCCCCTCGAAAGAAACGGCCTGGCGGAAATGACGCCGGCATTTCTCGAAAACACGCTGGTTTGGGCGAACGCCTGCGCATCCATAGTCGCGACCCGCTACGGAGCGGCGAATTCAATGCCGCGCGCGCGGGAGGTCGAGGAGTTCATACAAAACCACCCGACGGCGTCTGAGTGAACGTATATGACGCCCGGCGCGAACGGGGCAATAATGAGCCGCCGGAACGCGGGATAACGGCGCTGCGTTCCACATGGATGTTGGGGCCGAGATGGACGATGACGGCGGCCGGGATTTTTTTTGGGACACTGCTCGAATACAGGGCGATCTCGTCATACGTCGCCGGAGGATTTGATCGCGGCGCGGCGACCGGCGCGTTTACCGGGATGTTGTGTTACCTGTTTTGCGGCATGGACAGGGCGTTTTATCTGACAGACGGCGGCATCGTGAGCGAAACGCGCTGTTGGGGACATACTGTCAGAAATACGACGCCATGGAACGCCGTGCGGAGTGTGTGGCTCATCCCCGGAAACAAATGTTTCACAGTCGCTTTTGAAATCGGCGCCCGGATGTTGAAACTTCCCTTCCCCAAAGACGCGGCCGGGGAGGTCGAGGATTTGCTCGAAGAACTTCTTCCGGACGGCGCCCGGATAAAACGTCCCGCGCGCTGAAACGTCGTGACGCGGGCGGTTTCAAAAATGAAGCGTGTTCAGGAGGATGCGTAATATGTTCCCGGAATTTACCGTTGACGGAACCATGTTCTGGAGGCTCGTCACCGGGCCGGTTCTGACCGTGGCGGTATGGTCGGCGCTCGACTGCGCGCTGCGAAAAATATACGCGAAAAGCGCGTTTATCGAAAGCCTCTTCGTCCGAAACGCCAGGGTGAAAACGTTTAAAGGCGTGTTTCTTCAGACGGCCAGGGTTCTTCTCGGAATATACTTCGTCTTTATCCTGCTGGGCCAATTCAGGATAGATCCGAAACCGCTCCTCGCGGGCATAGGGGTCGTAGGGTTGGGGCTCTCGCTCGCCGCCCAGAATATATTGAGAGACTTCCTCAACGGTCTTTTCATAGTCATCGAGGACCAGTTCAACGTCGGCGATTACGTCACGATAAGCTCATATTCGGGCACGGTGGAGAGCTTCTCGATGCGCGAGACCCGCCTTCGCTGCACGGACGGCAGACTGGTGATCATACCGAACGGAAACATCTCGGAAGTGGTCAACAGCACCAAGGATTTCGCCGTCGCCATCGTGGATGTGGGCGTGTCGTACGGCGCGGATATAGGCAATGTGATGGAAGTGCTCGAAGAATGCGCGGCGGATGTTGCGCGCGGAATGCCCGGCGTTGTGGCGGAAAAATCGAGGGTGCTCGGCATATTGGATTTTCGCGACAGCGACATTCTCCTGCGCGTGATGACAAAAACGTTACCCGGCGAGCAGTGGGGTGTGGAACGCGCCACCAGGCTCGCGATAAAGAAAAAATTCGACGAAAGGGGAATAGAAATCCCCTTCCGTCAGGTAGTGATCCACACGGAAAAAGAGCCGGAGGCAAAAACGCTTTGATATCGGCGTGATTAAATCTCGAAGATCGTCGGGCGCTTCAAAGCGCCTCTGCCTGTTGGTAGATATTACAGGGCAACTATTAACGACATACGCGCCGGATATAAAATTTTTTTAAAACACGGCTAAAATTTTAACGTCGGAATTTTTTTCGCAATCATCGGCAAGCCGTCATAATTCCTACTTCCCCACGCAAAAAGAGCCGAAGATCGCGTCGAGCAGTTCCTCGGAGGCGTCCCCGCCCAGCAGGGAGGCTATCAGTTCGGCGGCCTCGGACAGGAGCGAGCCGGCTATGTCGGCGCCGCGACATTCATCCAACGCGCGCGCGGCTTCTTCCACGCAATTCGCGGCGCTTTCGAGAGCGCTCACCATCCGCTCGGTCGCCATCATTCCGTCGTATGGTGACGCGCTGCCAAGCGCCGCCTCGAACAGGGCGTCCTTCAACTCGTTTACGCCGTGACCGGACGGAGCGGATGTCTCCACCGCCGCTATGAAGTTCCCGAGTTTTTCCGTGTCTGCTCCGCTCAAAACAATACCCAGATCGCGCTTGTTCATCGCGAGGATCGCCGGACGCGCCGACACGGCTCTCGCCGCCTCGAAATCCTCGCGCTCCGGCGGGGACGAGGCGTCCAGCACCAGAACGCAGAAATCCGCGCCCCCGATGGCGGCGCGCGAACGCTCGACACCCATGCTCTCTATCATGTCGGCCCCCGCGCGGGCGGTATCGATGTCCCTCATTCCGGCGGTGTCGACCAGCGTCATTGACATTCCCCTGTGAATCAGCGCGGCGTCCAGCGTGTCGCGCGTCGTGCCGGGGATGTCCGTCACTATGGCGCGGTCGGATCCGAGCATCGCGTTGAGCAGCGACGACTTGCCTGCGTTCGGGCGCCCCGCTATCGCGACGCGTATTCCGTTCGCGAGCGCGAGCCCGACGCGGCAGCGGCCCAGCAGGGAGACGGTTTTCTCATGTATCGCCGAAACGCCTCTCGCGTATGACGCGTATTCCGCGTCATCGACGTCCCCGGGGAAATCTATCCGCGCCTCTATCTCCGCGCGCAGCGCGGTGAGGGACGACGAAAGTTCTTTAAGCCCCATCGACAGTTCACCCTGAAGCGAGCGGCCCGACGAGACGAGTTCGGCGTCGCCGCGCGCGCGCACCACTCCGAGAACGGCCTCCGCCTGCGCGAGGTCTATGCGGCCCGACAGAAAAGCGCGTTTGGTGAACTCGCCGGGAAGCGCGAGCCGCGAGCCGCGCGACATGAAAAGCCCAAGGCACTTCCGGGCGGCGTACACGCCTCCGTGACAGTGAATTTCGACCGATTCCTCGCCGGTGTAACTCGCGCCGCGCTCGAATCGCACCGCCAGCGCCTGGTCGACGACGGCCCCGCCGTCCATGATATAACCGAGCGCCATGCGCCGCGCCGGTTCGAGCCGCAGCGGGCGTTTCCCGCGGAAAAACGCGTCCGCCAGCGCGACGGAGCCCTCGCCGGAAAGCCTCACTACGGCTATCGCGCCCTCGCCCCAGGCTGTCGCGACCGCGGCTATTATGTCCCCGGATGGGATCATGCCGGATTCAGCGCGAGAGGACGAATTCCGCGCCAAGGCCCGAGAGTTTTTCCTCTGAGGCGTTCCTGTCGAACCCCGACACGCATGACGTACAGTCTGACAACACGCGTATTTTTTGCCCCGGCGGCGCGCCGCGCGACAGATATGACGCGACTGACGCCTCCACGCAGTGGCTCAACGCCTCGCCCGCGAATACGAGCGTCTCGAACGCGGTGAGCCTCGAATACAAACTTTCGTTGAAAGCGGCGTCGGGCCACGAGTCGTCGATCCCTTCGAATATCGAGAACATCTCGGTGTAAGGGTTCTCGCCCTTGAACACGTATCTGACGGGCGCGCCGGATGCCTCCCGCCACGCGGCGAGCGCGCGCGTCATCGGTTCGGCCATGCCGTGGCCCCACGTCGACACCACGCAATGTTCCGGCCAGATCATCAGGGACGGAACATTTTTTTTCTCCATAGCGGCGAACATGCGGTCAACGTGCCGGGCATGCGCCGCGCGAGCGGGCCTCCACTCGCCGGAGGCGAAACCGGAGGCCGATATAGCCGTATAGGGCGCGGGGTTGTTTCCCGATTCGCCGGTCCAGAATTTCGGATGAAATATCGCCACGACATCGTGCGAATCGAGCGACACGAAGATATCCGAATACTCGCCGCCGCGCGTCCCGATGTGTTCCGCGAGACGGACGACGTCGTCCTCCGCCCCGTCGACGTAAAGCGAACCTTTCCTGTCGCAGAAATCGTTCTGCGAATCGATCACAACCAACGCGCGCGATTTTTCGCCCAAAGCCGTTTACCTCCCGAAATTTGAAATTTTATCCGCCCTCGGCACGATACGGCGCAATGATAGCACTTTCGCGCAAAAATCTTTATATGCACAATGGCGCTATTTTCTTGCTAAAAATCAGTATTTAAGCTATAAAAATTTCGATATCGTAGCGTTTTGGGATTTTGAAAAACCAAATTCATCACCAACTCC
>JAIRKI010000085.1 GCA_031260185.1 Synergistaceae bacterium
CCGAGAAATTTTCCGCGCCGCCCTATCCGCGTCTTCCTTCTTCTCTTTTTGGAGAAGGTGGGGGTGACATTTTCACTGTCCCGTTAAGGGGTGACATTATCATAGTCCGGCGACAAAGGGATGACCGGTGTGGTTGACATCGGCGAAATATCGGTATATTATGCGGAACTAGTATTTCATATATTTTTGATATGAAATAATTGATAATAATATGTCCCGCGTTTAAAAATTTTTTTATAGAGAAGCGCGAACGTTCCGATTTCACCGACCGCGCGGGAAACACATCCGGGAGATGACGTGATGCTGATACTGGATTTGGTCGGCGGCACTCCGCTGATAGAGCTTCGCAAAATAGCGGACGCGGGCGGGGCGGCATTGATGGCAAAGGCCGAATTCCGCAATCCGGGCGGATCTGTCAAAGATCGCGCCGCCCGCGCGATGATATTGGACGGCATCCAAAGGGGAGCGTTGACCCTGGATAAGACAATCGCGGACGCGACCAGCGGCAACACCGGCATCTCTTACGCGATGATAGGGGCGGCGCTCGGTTACCCCGTCACGCTCTTCATGCCGCGAAACGCCGGCCGTGAGCGCAAAGCGACAATAAAAGGGTACGGGGCGAAAATCGTGGAGACCGATCCTCTCGAAGGCTCGGACGGCGCTTATATCGCGGCGAATGCGGCGGTGGGCGCCGAACCGGAACGTTTCTTTTATCCCGATCAATACAACAATCCCATGAATCCGACCGCGCATTACGAGACCACCGGAGCCGAGATATGGGAACAGAGCGGGGGACGCGTTACTCATTTCCTGAGCGGCATGGGAACGTCCGGCACGCTGATGGGAACGTCCCGCCGGCTGAAAGAATACAACGAAGGAGTGCGGGCGATCGCGGTGCAGCCAGCTTCTCCGTTTCACGGAATCGAAGGCGTCAAACACATGAAATCCACCATCAGGCCCGGAATATACGATGACAAAATGATAGACGACATTCTCACGGTGACGACCGAGGAAGCCTATGTCATGACGAGACGTCTGGCGAGGGAGGAGGGCGTTTTCGCAGGGATCAGTTCCGGTGCGAACGTCGCGGCCGCGGTGTCGCTGGCGCGCCGCCTGCCGCGGAATTCTCTGGTGGTTACGGTGCTGTGCGACAGCGGGTCGAGATACCTGTCGGATTCTTTTTGGGAGGACGGTGAATGATACTTCTCCCCGAGGAAGCGAGGCTCCTCATACGCTCCGAGGGAGAGCGAGCCTATCCGAACGAGTGCTGCGGTTTCCTGATAGGGAAATCCGGCGGGACGGATGCGAGCGCCGTGAGCGAGGCGCGTCCGGCGCGAAATTCGCGCGAACGGGAGGAGAGATATCACCGTTTCGTCATCGAGGCGGAAGATTTCATGTGTGCTGAGACATACGCCCGAAAACTGGGACTCGAAGTGCTCGGTTTCTACCATTCCCATCCCGACCGTCCCGCGGAACCATCCGATTACGACAGGGAAAACGCCCTGCCGTTCTACTCCTACATCATCGTCTCGGTCGACGGCGGCGCGGCGTCAAACATGACGAGCTGGAAATTGCCGGAGGATCGGGGCGGGTTCGTGAATGAGCGGATCGGCGCGATTCATGGCGTTCCGGAAAATATAAATATCGAGGAGGATGATGGGTAAATGCCGGTTATCATACAGATTCCAACCGCGCTGCGGCAATTCGCCGACGGACGGTCCGAGATTTCCGCGGAGGGATCGACCGCCGGAGGCGCCATAGCCGCGTCCGCCGAGCGATATCCCGACATAAAACGTCATTTGTACGACGAACACGGCGCTCTCAGGTCATTCATAAACGTGTATCTCGGCGAAAACAACATCAAGAATCTGGAAGGTCCGGAAACGCCGGTCAAAGACGGGGACGTGCTGATGATAGTGCCGGCGATAGCGGGCGGTACCGTTAAACCGTCATGAGTCCGATCCCTGACGAGAGGACAAGCGATCTCTCGAAGGACGAAATACTGCGTTACAGCCGGCATCTGCTGTTGCCGGAGGTTGGAATCGACGGGCAGAAACGGCTCAAAGCGGCGCGTGTGCTCATCGCTGGCACCGGCGGGCTGGGCGCTCCACTGGCGCTGTATCTTGCGGCGGCCGGCGTCGGCACTATCGGCCTGGTCGACTTCGATTATGTGGAAGCGTCGAACCTTCAGCGTCAGATAATCCATAGCACCAGAGACATAGACAGGCCGAAGGTGTTTTCGGCCGGGGACCGCGTAAAGGGACTGAACCCGAATGTCGGCGTGGAACTTTACGACACGCGCCTTACGAGCGAAAACGCCCTCGACATCATGAAGGGTTACGACGTGGTGGCCGACGGCACCGACAATTTTCAGACGCGCTACCTCGTCAACGACGCGTGCGTGCTGCTGGGCATTCCCAACGCGTACGGCTCGGTGTATCGGTTCGAGGGACAGGCAAGCGTGTTCCACGCGGGCGACGGCCCCTGTTATCGATGTCTCTACCCGTCGCCGCCTCCACCCGGCCTCGTTCCTTCCTGCGCGGAGGGCGGCGTGCTCGGCGTACTGCCCGGCATAATCGGCGCCGTTCAGGCGTGCGAGGTCATCAAACTGATAGTCGGCGGCGGCGATGGGTTATCCGGAAGACTTTTGTTATTGGACGCGCTGAGGATGAAATTCAGGGAACTCAGGATAGAAAAGGACCCGAACTGCCCGATATGCGGCAAGGAACCGGCCATCCGTGAACTCGCGGATTACGAACGGTTCTGCGGATTGAGATTTCCGGAGGAGGAAGAGCCGATAGAGACCGTCACGGCTCTCGAACTGAAAGAGAGGATTGACAGGGGCGACCCGCTGCAAATAATTGACATACGCGAACCGCACGAACGGGCCATAGCAAAATTTCCGGGGGCGAAGGTCATTCCGCTGGGGCAGATATCGAGGCGCGCGGAGGAATTCGACCCGTCCGTGGACGCCGTATTTATGTGCAAGATAGGACAGCGCAGCGTATACGCTGTCAGGGCGCTTCGGGACGCCGGATACAAAGGCCGTATGTTCAACCTGAAGGATGGGGTGAACGCCTGGGCACGCGATGTCGACAGCGATATGCCGCGATACTGACTAAAAGAATAGGGAGGAAATAAAGAAATGCCGGAAAAACCGATAATCAACGCGCTGAGCAGCGAGGCCGCGTATCAACTCGCCAACGTGACCAAAACCGCTCCGCAGTTCGGAGCGCTCACGCCAAGATGGCTGACGCGCCTGCTGGAGTTCAAAGGTCTCGAAAGCGGCATATACAGGGTAAACAAGGTCGTAGAGGGGGAAACTCCGCTGGACGCGCTGTGCAGTCAGGACCCCAGAAAAATCGAGATACCGAAGGGCTATGTCGAGTACGCGAAGAAACCGCGCGAATATGAACTGGGCGCGATCTCAGCGATAATCAACGTCGACACAAAAATATCCGACGTTTACAGCTCGCCCTACGACCAGATAGGCGAACAGATATCGCTCGCCATAGAAAGCATCAAGGAACGCCAGGAGAGTCAGATCATAAACAGCGACGACTACGGCCTTCTGAAAAACGCGGCCGATTCTCAGCGCGCGCAAACCCGGGACGGCAGGCCGATGCCCGATGATCTGGACGAGCTGATAACCAAAGTCTGGAAGGAACCGTCGTTTTTCCTCGCCCATCCGAGGGCGGTAGCCGCGTTCGAGCGCGAGGCCACCCGCCGCGGCGTTCCTCCGGTGACCGTGAGTCTGGTCGGCGGCACGTTCATCACATGGCGCGGCATACCCGTCATTCCGACGGACAAGCTCTTCGTCGACGGACAAAAGAATCCAAAGGGACAGACCGGCAAGACAAACATACTCCTCGTCCGCACGGGAGAGGCCAAACGCGGAGTCGTGGGATTATATCAGACGGGTCTGCCGAACGAGCAATCGCGCGGACTGTCCGTGCGCTTTCGCGGCATAGACGACAACGGCGTCGCCTCGTATCTGCTCTCCCTGTACTGCTCGGCCGCGATACTTGCCGACGACGCCGTCGCCGTTCTCGAGGATGTCGAGGTCGGTGAATATTATGACTACAAGACCATCGTACGCTGATCCGGCGGGCCCCGGCGATATAGGGACACTCGATCCCGGCACGCTGGGCCTTCCCGATGAACGCGAACTGGCCTCGCTGGCGGCCGGGTATTTTCCGGAGTTCAACGTCAAACGCGAGGCCGAGCCCGCGGCATATCATCCCGTCGTCGTGCCGTTTGGCGCGCCGGACACGGTGAGCGCGGCCTTCGCGCGTGATGTAAACGGGCGCGCGTATGTCGGAAACGTTCCGTTGGAAAATATTCGAGCGGATTTTCCGATCCTGTCCGAAAAAATCAACGGACATCCGCTGATATGGCTTGACAACGCCGCCACCACCCAACGCCCCAGACAGGTTATAGAGAGGCTCGCGCGCTATTACGAGCATGAAAACTCGAACGTGCACAGGGGAGCGCACACCCTGGCCGCGCGGTCCACGGACGCGTTCGAGGGAGCGAGGGCCGGGATCGCCGATTTTATCGGCGCTCCCGGCGCGGATGAAATAATTTTCGTGCGAGGCTCGACCGAAGGGCTGAACCTCGTCGCGTATGCCTTCGTCAAGCCGCTTCTTCGTCCCGGCGACGAGATAATCCTCACGTTCCTGGAACATCACGCCAACATCGTGCCCTGGCAGATCATAGCGGAGGAGACGGGCGCGGTCATCAGGGCGGCTCCCGTCGACGACAGCGGACAGATAATCATTGCCGAGTACGCGAGTCTGTTCGGCCCGAGGACGCGTTTCGTCTCGGCGGCTCACGTCTCAAACGCCATAGGCACGATAGCCCCCGTGGAAGAGATGATAGCCATAGCTCACGGGCACGGCGTCCGCGTGTGCGTCGACGGGGCTCAGTCCGTCTCGCACATGCCTGTCGACGTCAAGGCGCTCGACGCGGATTTTTTCGTCTTTTCGGGACACAAGATATTCGGCCCGAACGGCATAGGCGCGGTATACGGCAAAAGCGAGCTTCTGGAAGCGGCGCGTCCGTGGCAGGGCGGAGGCAACATGATAGCCGACGTGACGTTTGAACGGACACAGTATCAGCGCGCTCCGCGCAAGTTCGAGGCCGGCACCGGCAGCATAGCCGACGCGGTCGCGCTGGGAGCGGCGATCGATTACGTCTCCGCGATAGGCATGGAGAACATTTACGGTTACGAAGCCGGCTTGTTCGAATACGCCCTCTCGGAACTGTCCCGGGTTCCGGGACTCACTTTCGTCGGCTCGGCCGCACGGAGAGCCGGAGTGATCTCATTTGTGCTGGACGGTTACGCCAACGAGGACGTCGGCCGCCGCCTGAATGAAAAAGGGATAGCGGTAAGGGCGGGGCATCACTGCGCTCAGCCGGTATTGCGGCGACTCGGATACGAAGGAACCGTGCGGCCGTCGATCGCGTTCTACAATACATCCGAAGAGATCGATACGTTGGCGCGCGCGCTTTACGGCCTGACGCGCCGGATATAGAATATGCGCGAGACCTTGGGGCTCCGCCACAAACCCCGGCAGGGAGCAAGCTCCCCGCACCCTCTCAAAAATTAATAGGGGTCAAGGGGACCGGGTTCCCTTGCGGGGTACGGGGAGGAGCCCCGTATAAAGGAGTTGGCGTCGTCATGAGCGATCATAACGTCCACAGCATTCAGTGGCTGACGGAATCGATCCTTAACAGCTATAAAACGGAAGAAGATATCATAAAAGTCGAGGCGAAAAACCAGATCAGCAACACGGTGGTCGCGGAGCTGATCGAGAATCTGCGATGCCTCATCTTCGCCGGATTTTTCGGGAAAAAGCGGCTCAAGCTCGACTCGATGGAATACTATATCGGCGAGTTGCTGGAGACGCTGATCTACCACCTCCAGAAACAAATAGGGCGCGCGCTGCGCCACGGCGAAAGCGACGAATCCGATATAGAGCGTGAGGCGCAGCGCGTCTCCTACGCTTTTTTGGAGAAGATCCCTTCCATACGCAATGCGCTGGCCGCCGACGTATCGGCTTTCTACGACGGCGATCCGGCCGCGTTCAGCAAGGACGAGATCATCATGTCGTATCCCGGGATATACGCGATAATGGTGAACAGGCTCGCGCACGAACTCTATCTGCTCGCGGTGCCGCTCATCCCGCGCATGATGACTGAATACGCCCACGGCCTGACCGGCATCGACATACATCCGGGGGCGACGATAGGACATCACTTTTTCGTCGATCACGGCACAGGCATAGTCGTGGGCGAGACGACCGCCATCGGCAATTACGTCAAAATTTACCAGGGGGTCACTCTCGGGGCGTTGTCCACGCGCGGCGGTCAGGTGCTAAAGGGTGTGAAACGCCATCCCACCATCGAGGACCACGTCACCATATACTCGGGAGCGTCCATACTGGGCGGCTCCACCGTGATCGGAGAGGGAGTCGTGATTGGCTCGAACGCCTTTATCACGAAGAGCGTCCCCGAAAAGACCCGCGTGAGCGTGAAAAATCCGGAACTGCAATTTAAGGAAGACGAGCGGACGAAAAACGTCGAATTTCCCCAGGAGGAGTTCTGGGACTATGTAATATGACGCGGCGCGTTATCTCCGAGGCTTCGCTTCAAGCCGGACGTGTGGGCGGGATCGATGATCGCGCGGGTACTTACTACAAAAATTCATATGGTCACCGCGTCTGCTCGAATATCCGAAGAAACACGAGCGTATATCGACGGGAACGGGATAAACAAGCCGCTTGTCCGAGAGAGGGGAAGAGCGGGTTCGGGGAGTGAAAATCGAGGACGTCAAGAGCGGCGGGAAATTCCAAAGAACCAATGTTGTCGCCGCGAGAATGGGCGCAAAAAACCTGAAAAAACAGACGTTTCTTTCATATTTAAAAATATTGGGGAGTGTATCGCCTTTGACAGAACTCTCCCGAGTCTGTATATTTATGTCTCTTTGAAAAAAGCTGGTATCAGGAGAAGGGACGTGAGGATTGGGTTGAAAAAGAAGATCCAGCTTTACGGCTTCAACAACCTTACAAAAACGCTGAGTTTCAACATCTACGACATCAGTTACGCGAAGACCGAACGCGAGAAGAAAGACTATATCGAGTATATAGACGAGCAGTACAATTCCGAAAGGCTCACCGGCATACTTCTGGAAGTGACGAACACCATAGGGGCTTACGTGCTCAATATCTCCAGACAGGACTACGACCCGCGGGGAGCGAGCGTATCCCTGCTAATCTCCGAACAGATGATGCCGCCCGACCAGATGGACATATCCTGCAACCAATGTTCGTTCATACAGGACGTGCTGAAAGACCGCGCGCTCGGCGAGACTGTCCTGGCGCATCTCGACAAAAGCCACGTGACGGTCCACACTTATCCCGAATTCCACCCGAACAACGAGATAAGCTCCTTCAGGGTCGATATCGATGTCTCCACATGCGGCAAGGTATCTCCCCTGAACGCGCTCAACTACCTCATAGGCTCGTTCGACTCCGACGTGATAACGATGGACTACCGTATAAGGGGTTTCACGCGCGACAAGAACGGCAAGAAGTTCTACAAAGATCACGAGATCAAATCCATTCAGGATTTCATCGACCCGAAGACGCTGACCCGGTACGACGCCATCGACGTCAACGTCTATCAGTCGAACATATTCCACACCAAGATGATCCTGAAAGAAATAACGCTCGCGGATTATCTCTTCAACATCGACCCCAGGGAGCTTTCGCCGCAGGTGCGCCTGTCGCTGAAAGACCAGATAACGAAGGAGATGCTGGAGATATATCACGGGATGAACATATTCTGATGAACCAGAATTCCGCACCCCTCCACGAGGCGCTGGAGCGCTACAGGGGAAACCGCGTGGTGCCCTTCGACGTTCCCGGCCACAAACAAGGCCGGGGGACGCCGGAACTCACGAAATTTCTTGGCAAACAGTGCCTGTCGGTCGACGTCAATTCTATGAAGCCGCTCGACAATCTGTCGTACCCAACGTCGGCGATTCGCGACGCCGAGGCCCTGGCCGCCGACGCGTTCGGCGCGCACAGCGCGTTTTTCATGGTGGGCGGCACTACATCGGCCGTGCAGGCCATGATAATGAGTGTCTGCAAGTCGGGAGACTCGATAATAATCCCCCGCAACGTGCACAAATCGGCGATAAACGCCCTGATACTGTGCGGGGTGAATCCGATTTACGTTGATCCCGGCGTGCACTCGAACCTCGGGATATCGCTCGGCATGTCGCCCTCCGGCGTGGAGGCTGCGATAAGGGCGAACCCTTCCGCGAGAGCGGTCTTCGTCAACAATCCGACTTATTACGGGATATGCCCCGATATGGAACGGATAGCGAGCGCCGCCCACGCGGCCGGAATGGCCGTCCTGGCCGACGAGGCTCACGGGACTCATTTTTATTTCGGGGACGGTCTGCCGCCGCCAGCGATTCGCGCGGGCGCCGACATGTCGGCCATAAGCATGCACAAGACCGGCGGTTCCCTGACGCAGAGTTCCCTGCTCCTCACGGGCGGCGGCAAAATCTCGCCCGATTACGTCAGAACCATCATAAACCTGACGCAGACGACAAGCGCCTCGTATCTGCTCATGAGTTCCATCGACATCGCGAGAAAGGCTCTCGCCACCGGGGGGCGCGAACGTCTGCGCGAGGTGCGGGCGCTCGCGGAGTACGCGCGAAACGAGATAAACGGCATAGGCGGTTATTACGCCTTCTCCGGCGAGATAATCAACGGACACGACATAGCGGACTTCGACGGCACGAAGCTCTCCGTTCACACGTTGAAAATCGGACTGGCCGGGGTGGAGGTCTACGACATACTGCGCGACCGCTACGGTATTCAGATAGAATTCGGCGACATGAGCAACTGTCTTGCCATAATCTCGGTAGGCGACACCCATTACAATATAGAGCGTCTGGTGTCGTCGCTGTCAGAGATCAAACGCCTCGACGGAAAAGCGGGGCGCTCGCTCTGGGAACAGGAATACATCCCGCCGGTGGTGAAACTCTCGCCGAGAGAGGCTTTTTACGCCGAGAGGGAGGCTTTGCCGCTTGCGTCGTCGTGCGGACAGATCTCGTCGGAGTTCATAATGTGCTATCCGCCGGGCATTCCCCTGGTGGCGCCGGGAGAGCTGATAACGCGCGACGCGCTCGATCATATTCTATACGCGAAGAAAAAGGGCAGCCTCATTATGGGGCCGCAGGATATGACGCTCGAAAATATTTTCGTGGTAAAACAGGATCAAAACCTTGGGGCTCCGCCCCAAGGTTTTGATCCTGTATTTCAGGGTTAACGGGAGGTTTAACATATGGAGCTTTGGTATACTGAGGAGCACACCCCGAACGTCCGGTTTTCGATAAAGATAAAAGAACAGATATTGTCCGTGAAAAGCCCGTTTCAACAGATAGACGTGTTCGATTCCGAGGAATTCGGCAGGTTTTTCACGCTCGACGGGGCGATAATGCTTACCCAACACGATGAATTTATCTATCACGAGATGATCGCCCACGTCCCAATGGCCGCGAACCCATCGATCCGCAGCGTCTTGGTGATAGGGGGCGGCGACGGCGGAACCGTGCGGGAGATAGCGCGATACCGCGCCGTGGAGCGTGTGGATCTGGTTGATATCGACAAGATGGTCGTCGACGTGTGCCGCGAACACCTGCCGTTCACCGCCATTGGGCTGGAGGACGGCCGCGTGCGCCTGCATTTCGAGGACGGCCTGAAGTACATCAGGAGGTTCGCCGATTTTTACGACCTCATAATAGTCGACTCGACCGACCCGTTCGGCCCCGGAGAGGGGCTTTTCACCAGCGAATTTTACGGCAACTGCTTCAAGGCGCTCACCGAGCGCGGTATTCTGGTGAACCAGCACGAAAACCCGTACTACGAAAATTACTCGCGCGCCATGCGGAGGGCCCGCGCGCATATAAAGGAATTTTTCCCCATCTGCCGCGTGTATCAGGCGCACATTCCGACATATCCGTCGGGACACTGGCTGTTCGGTTTCGCGTCGAAAAAGATCGATCCCGTCGCGGACATCGACGCCGCCGCGTGGAACGCCCTCGGCATCGAGACGCGCTATTACAACACCGATTTGCACGCCGGCGCCTTCATGCTCCCAAGTTACGTAAGGCAACAGCTCGAAAACCCGTCGTGAATATGAAACCGAACGTCCAAACCTTCATAGGCTGCGATTCTTCTTACGAGGACGCCAGGATCGCGCTCTTCGGCGCGCCGTTCGACTCCACAGCCTCGTTCCGTCCCGGCGCGAGATTCGCGCCGCAGGCAATGCGCGCGGAATCGGCGGGCATCGAGACCTTCAGCCCATATCTGGACCGCTGTATCGAGGACGCCGCCGTATTCGACGCGGGCGACTTGGAACTGCCGTTCGGAAACGCCTCAAGAGCGCTCGACGAAATAGAGCGTTTTTGCGCGCGCGTGCTCGCCGACGGCAAAACCCCCGTGATGATCGGCGGAGAGCATCTGGCGACGCTTGGCGCTGTCAGGGCCGCCGCGAAAAAATACCGCGGTCTCGCCGTGATACACTTCGACGCTCACGCCGACATGCGCGACGACTATATCGGCGAGAAACTCTCTCACGCCACGGTCATTCGCCGAGTCTGGGAACTCGTCGGCGACAATTCTGTCTTTCAATTCGGCATAAGGTCGGGGTGCAGGGAAGAATTCGAATGGGGCAGAAAGCATGTTTCAACCGAGCGTTTCGGCGCGAAAAGCCTGCGCGCCGCGACTGAGACGCTGAAAGACAGGCCGGTATACGTTACGATCGACCTCGACGTGCTCGACTCATCGGAATTTCCGGGAACCGGGACGCCCGAAGCCGGAGGTTTTTCGTTCGCGGAACTGCTGGAATCCGTCGGAGCGTGCGCCGAACTCAATATAATCGGTTTCGACCTGTGCGAACTCTCCCCCCACTACGACGCGTCCGGCATTTCGACCGCAGCCGCCTGTAAGACGCTCAGAGAGACGCTGATAGCGTTCGGGAGGCGAGGCGATATCCAAAGCCAATAATATCACTGGACGAAGCGTTGGGAGGGGATATTATGGCTCGAAAAGCGAGCGGTCTGACCGTGTTGGAAATAGCGAAAAACTTTATGGCAAAAGCGGTAACCGCCAATGAATTGAGGATTTGCCAAGCAGTGGTTTTCCCTATCGAGTACGGGATGACAACCAAACAGACAGCATCCCGCATAGGGCGCAGCGCCGGATGGACGTCCAGAAACCGAAACGCTTTCATCAAAAGAACGTACAGCCGCTCCCCGTCGCGCGCCGGTATTCCCTCGGCCTCCATCTCCTGGGCCAATTCGTCGATTCCCGACCCTTCCACGCGCCAGAAGCCGACCGGCATATTGCGGTCCAGCAGCGCCCGCGCCTCGTTGTCGCGCCCGCCCTGTATCGCGCCGAATCCCTCTTTCAGCTTGCTGTACGACAACCCGC
>JAIRKI010000107.1 GCA_031260185.1 Synergistaceae bacterium
TAACGCGCAGCGTAATTTTCTTTCAAAAATACTTGAGTTGGAGTCAAGTTGCTTTCACCATCCCACGGAGTTGTTCTTCGTGATTTCTGAGTTTCACTTTTCCGTATCTTACATTCCTCCATTGAGAGTTTGTTAACTCATATTATAGAGGCATTAGCACCATTGTGCATATAGAGATTTTTCTGCGAAAAAATGAAGGCGACTCCAGCATTGGCGGCAGTTGCGATACCGGCGCAAGCGGAATCTTGCCGCTCTTCGTCGCCGCGACGCTTCTCCATCGCCGTAAAAAAGTGTAATGACGGAAGCCGTGAAGATGCTGGGCGGGTACGATCAAGCGAACTTGACGGCGTAACAGGCACCCTGCGGGTGGAATACGAGATGTAAATGGAGCGCGGGAGCGCGGCTCCCGCTTTTAAATTCAAAGCGGCGGCAAGCCGCCGCGCTCCAAATCAGAACGACGAAAACATTTCCTCGTCGAATGAGGCTGTGAGTTCCACGTTTCTTCTCAATTGTATCTTGGGCATTTGCACCACCACTATGCCGGACTGCTCGTCGACGTGATATTTTTCGGCGTCGTTCTGGGAGTTGTAACCGATGACCGTGTTGGGCGGAATCACGTTGTGCGAGTCCACTATGACGCGGCGGAGTTTGCAGTTCTCGCCTATCACGACGCCCTGGCCGATTATGCACTCCTCGAGTACCGAGCCCGGATTTATCACGCAGTGGCGCGAGAGAACGCAACGATGCACAACAGCGCCCAAGACCTGGCTCGCCTCGGCCCTGAGACATCCTTCCACCGAACTGCTCATCCCCTTCGCCGGATACGTGAAGCCGGGGGGGTCGGAGTAGGATACCGTGCGTATCGGCCACTGCGAGTTGTAGAGCGTCAGCGCCGACGGACTCTGAAGCAGATCCATGTGCGCCTCCCAGTAGGCCTTCAGCGACCCGACATCCTTCCAGTAGGGGCGGTCGTTGCCGGGCAGCACGTTCGTCGAAAAATCATAAGCCATCACCTTGCTTTTGCCGTAGAGCGCCGGCAACAGGTCATCACCGAAGTCGTGACCGCTGGATTCGTTTTCGCTGTCGGTCAGTATCGCTTCTTCCAGTATCTCGCGCGAGAAGATATAGTTGCCCATCGAGACGTAGCTGAACCCGGGATTGGATTTCACCTCGGGCGGTTTTGAGGGTTTCTCCACGAAACCGTTCACCACTCCGGCATCGTCGGTCGATATGCATCCGAACCGCGACGCTTCGCTGACGGGAATTTTGTTCGCGGCTACCGTGACGTCGGCCTTGTTATCGTAGTGAAACCGAAGCATTTGGTCGATGTCCATTTTGTAAATGTGGTCGGCGGCGAATATGCAGACGTAATCGGCGTTGAACATCGTGACCAGGTGCATGTTCTGGTAAATCGCGTCCGCCGTTCCCTCGTACCAGCGCTCGTCGGTCCACATCTGCGCCGGCGCCACATTTACGAAGAAGCTCCTGCCGCGAAGCGCAGGGCCGAATTGCCAGCCCTGAGTGATATGCTCCTGAAGCGATTGGCTCTTGAATTGCGTGAGGCAATAAATGGAGTAGATGCCGCTGTTCACCAGGTTCGAGAGCGCGAAATCCACTATTCTGTACTTCGCCGCGAAAGGCACGGCAGGCTTCGCCCTGTACTTTGTCAGCGGCATCAGCCGTTCACCCTTTCCTCCCGCGAGAACCATGGCAAGGACTCTGCCATATCTTCCATGGATCATCTCTTTTTCCTCCTTCCGCTTTTTAAAAACGCCGGACGGACACGCCGGCGATTTTTTGCCGATTTGAGACCGATGAAGCGTCGAATAATTCGTCAAAACGGACGCCGCAAGGGTTTTAAATCTTCACCCTTCAGGCCCCTAACGATAAATCCGCTTTTCTAAGAAGGCAATTCCCCGCTTCGCAGCCCATTGTAAAGCTCCGTATAGGACAACGTCGACTTGTTCCATGAAAAATCGGACGACATGGTGTTTTTGATCAGCGCGTTCCATCTGTCCTTGTCGCGGAACGCGTCGATCGCCCTGCGCATGGCTTTCAGCAGTTCATCCGCGGAATAGTCGCTGAACACAAAACCGGTTCCGTCGTGGGAGCCGTCGAAGTCGATCACCGTGTCGGCGAGACCGCCGGTGCCGCGGACCACCGGAACGGAACCGTACGACATGCCTATGAGCTGCGAGAGCCCGCAGGGCTCGAACAGCGACGGCATGACGATGATATCGGAGCCGGCGTAGGCGAGATGCGCAAGCTCGTCGTCGAAACCGATGCAGCACCAGAAACAATCGGGATACATACGGGCGAAACGCCGCGCCCAGTCCTCGTACTGCGGCATTCCTGAGCCTATCGCCACGGCGCGGCAGTTATCCGGCATGAACCGGTCGAGCATGGTGAAAAGTATGTCGATTCCCTTCTGTTGGACCAGCCTGCCTACAAACGCCGCTATGGGCTTGCCGTCGTCCTCCCAGTGACAGGTTTCGACCAGGCGCTTTCTGCACTCGGCCTTCCCCGACATGTCGTCCGCGCCGTAACGCGCCGGAATCAGCGCGTCGTTTTTCGGGCTCCATACGTCGTAGTCGATGCCGTTCAGGATACCGGACAGTTTCCCTTTCATCCCGCCGAACACCCCATGAAGCCCGAAACCGCCCTCCGGGGTCTGGATATCCCATGAATAGCGGGGACTGACGGTCGTTATCGCGTCCGAGGCGATGGCGCCTCCCTTCAGTATGTTCGACTGACTGTGATACTCCACGCCGTCTATCGAAAAAGCCTCCCGCGTTATGCCCCATGACGTCAGCATCGACGGGTCGACTATTCCCTGATGAGCCATGTTGTGTATGGTGAGCACGACGTCGTAATCGGACCTGAGCGCCCTGTAATGTCTGTGCCAGCGAAGCGCTATGGGAAGTATCGCGACCGGCCAGTCATGGACGTGAAAAATATCGGGCTTCCATTCAGTGACCGCCGGTATCTCGAACGCGGCCATGGAGAGAAACGCGAACGGCATGACCGAGGCGGCGGAAAGCGATTGCGGATATATTGCCGGGTTGTCGAAAAGTTTCCCGTTCTCCAGAAGGTACACCGGCACGCCCTCCACCTCCGCGAGATACACCCGCGCCGAATACACTCGCCAGTCCAGCGCAACGTGAATCTCCCGCGGAAGCGCGGAGCACTCGTAACCGTTGCGCTCCACACATTCCATCACGCCCGGGAAAACCGGGAGCAGAACGCGGGCGTCCACGGATTTGTACCTGAGAGCCTTCGGAAGAGCGCCCAACACGTCGCCGAGGCCGCCCTGTTTGGCGAGGGGAGCCATCTCGACCGTGACATTGAGTACCTTTACGGGAGCGTCTTTGGAATTCATCTGCCGTTGCCTCCTTTGGGCCTGGGCTCCTGACAATAAACCGGTTTTTCCCTAATGTCCGCGGAACACCGTGCCGTAGGCTTTTTCGCAATACTCCTTGACAACCCTGTGCGTGTTGAAATAACTGGCGTTCAGCGCTATGGTATGCTTCATCATCCATATCCACCTGTCCCTGTCGTTACAGTACATTGGGATTATCGTATCCTTCAGCTTGCTGTAGAGATCCATGGCGTCCTGTTTTTCGTCGTACTCTGTCAGATCGGCCTCCGTCGGGCTCGGGCCTATCGACCAGCCCGTGACATTCTCGATCCATCCCTCTATCCACCAGCCGTCGAGCACCGAGAAGTTCATGACGCCGTTGTGCACGCATTTCATGCCGCTCGTGCCCGACGCCTCCCTCGGACGTATCGGCGTGTTGAGCCATACGTCCACGCCGGCGGTGAGAATCTGGGCGAGTTCCATATTGTAATTTTCGAGAAAGGCCGTCGGTATCGCCGCCCCTATTTCTTTGGCTATCCCGATGATGCGCTTTATTATGTCCTTGGCCGGCTGGTCGTGCGGATGAGCCTTTCCCGCGAAAATCAACTGTATCTGTCCCGCGCCGACGTCGAGCAGTCTCTTGACGTCGGTGAAAAGAAGGTCGGCGCGTTTGTAAGTGGCGGCCCGCCGCGCGAAACCTATGGTGAGCACGTCCGGGTCGAACTCGATGCCGGTCTGTTCGAGCACGTGGGCAAAGAGGCGCATCTTGGCGGCCTGGTGCGCCTTCCATACTTCCCCGTCGGGCAGTTGAAGGGCCTGAATCAGGCGGCTCGGGTCGTTGCGCCACGCCGGAATGTACGTGTCGTAAAGCCGCGCGAAACCGGGACACGTCCAAGTGGCGGAGTGCACCCCGTTGGTGATGTAATCTATCTTCTCGCTGCCGAACATTTTTCTGCTGACCTCCGCGTGTTTCTTCGAGACGGCGTTCACGTAGCGGCTGAACTTGAGCCCAAGGTCGGTCATCGACACTCCGCCGCCCCCGAGCATCCTGCGAAGCTGCGAGGCGTTGTTCTCCTCCACCACGCCGGATATCAGGTCGTAGGGGAAATAATCGTGCCCGGCGGGAACCGGCGTATGAGTGGTGAATATCACTTCCTCGCGGACCTTGCCGAAATCCTCGTATCCGAGTTCCCTCGTGAGTTCCAGCGAGATGAAACCCGCGTGCCCCTCGTTCAGATGAAACGTCTTGACGTTGTTGTAGCCGAGATCGCGAAGCAGTCTCAATCCCGCCACGCCGAGGATCATTTCCTGACAGAGACGGTAACGGTCGTCCCCTCCGTAAAGTTCCCAGGTGAGACTGCGGTCGGCCGGCGTGTTCTCGTCTATGTCGGTGTCGAGAAAATATATCGGCAGGGGATAGCCGGAATGTCCGACGTACGCGTAGCTCCACGCGCGCACCTGTATCTGACGGCCCTCAAGTATTATGGAAACCCTGTTGTCGAGCTTGGTCAGAAGTTTTTCCGGTTCCCACTCGGAAGGTTTCTCCGTCTGTACGCCGTCCGCGGACAGTTTCTGCCTGAAATATCCCTTGCGATAGAGCATCGTGACCCCAACGGCGGGAACCCCAAGGTCGGCGGCGCTCTTCAGTATGTCGCCCGCCAGTATTCCGAGGCCGCCCGAATAGGTCGGAATGTGCCGCGATATTCCGATTTCCATGGAGAAATAAGCCACGTTTCGGAAAATCGGGTTGCGCTCGAAAGTGTTTACCATGGATGTAGTGATGTTCTCGTCGTATGTCAGTATTGACATCTTTGCATGACCTCCGCTTTGCTGAAATTTTTTTAAGTACGTTTTTTGCCTTTTATCTGTCGGGGAGGGCGAAACCCAGCTCGCCGGCAAATTCGAGAAGCGCCTTCGAAGGGGCCGAGGCGCGTTCTTCGAGCATACCCCACACAGCGTTCTGGAGCCTCCACTTGTCTATGATTATGCCGAGCGCCGCGGTCCTCTTCCAAAGTTCGAGCAATCCGTCGAAAGCGTTTTCGTCGTCCCGTTCGTAAGCCCCTACAAGATTATCATAAAAAGCGATTTCCATTCCGGGGGCCAATTCGGATACCGGGGCATCAATCCCCATGCCGCGCGCCTCCGATATCAGGGATTCGAGTTCCGAGCCGGGTCTCAGAAGGTCAAGCACCGACTCCGCCGTGCAGCGCAGTTCCTCCATTTTTCGCGAATACACGAGTTTGCCGGCGGACGCCAGAAACGGAGTGGTCTCCACCTTCATCGAGTTGAGCCGCGCCAGCATACGCCGGTTTTCGTGGAGAATCGTCCGGGCGTACTCGGCGTGTTCGCGCTCGGCGGCGCGGGTGCGCTCGCGGGCTATTTCGCGTTTGTCGTCCGCGGTGAGGTCGGCGAAATGCCAGGGGCCCAATTCAAAATTTCGCTCGACGTACTCGGTGACGGAAAAAATATCTCCCGCGAAGAAAATCTCCGACATTTCCGAACGGTTTGGAACGCCCTTTTCCGACAGGCGGCAGACGTCGTCGAGCCCTCCGGACACCGTCACTACGGCGCCTCCTCTCCAAGATTCCAGCGTGCGGGTGTCGAGCGCTTCCTCCTCCGTTACTTCCATTTCAATATTCGCCGACCGATAAACATTCACGCCACGGGATATCTTGAACGCGTAGAAGTCGCGTCCGGCTTTCATCAGCGACGCCATCGCCGCGACGTCGCTGATGCTCCTGCGGTTGGGGAACACCGCGCGCTTCACCACGTCGAGGCCGCTTCTCAATTCCTCGGTGTTGCCATGCGCGCGTTCGAGAGCGTTCAAAAAATCCGGTTCGAGATCGACGCCCGACACTGCCCGCGTATGCTCTATGGCCCTTATGGCGAAAGCCAATATCTGCCTGGTTTCGACGCCGGAAATATCGTTGAAAAACCAGCCGCACGACGTGTACATGAACATGCGCATCCGCTGCGCCTCCAGCAAAGTCAAGACGCGGCGGTCGTTGCCGCCGGCGCGTCTTTCCGCCAGAAACGCGCGTTTTTTCGCGCGCGTTTCATCGGCCGACAGTCCGGTCAAATCGTTGAGGTAAAGCTCTATGGCGTCGTCGCGAAGTTCCCACGGCGAATCGCACAAGGGTTTCAACTGATCCTCGTATATTTCGTCGACGGCGTCGCGAATTTTGTCGAGCGCGTCGCGGAGCGGTTTCCGCCACGACTGGTTCCACCACGCTTCGCCTCCGGTATGACATCCGCAGTCGCTTCGCCATCTCTCGACCCCGTGTGCGCACGACCATGAGGTGCGCTCCGCGATTTCGCACTCCCATTTGGCTGAATAGTTCCCGAGAAACGCGGTGATGTTGGTGAGCGTAACGTCCGGCGAGTTGTACAGCACCTGCGCCGCGCGGGCCAGGGCCATTTCGCCGAAACGGTGATGATGTCCGTACGACTCCCCGTCGGTGGCTATGGTCAAAAGCCGCGGCTCGCCGTCGCGGGGCAGTTTACGCAACAGCGAATCCGCGAAAAAATCGCCGTTGTCGAGAAGCCCTCCGAAAGCTATATCGTGCGCGACGCTGCCGTAATAAAAAATTAGCGTTATCTTCCGTCCAGAGGGGAGCGTCGCGAAATACGGCCTCGTGACGTCGAGCCCTTCGCCTCCCGGCGTCCGAATCCAATTTCCCCCCGGAGGGCGAACCGAGGCGCACTGGTGAGGTGCGAGTATGGTGAATTTTATTCCCTCCGCCGCGAGCGCTTCGAGTGAGGCGATGTCGACGGCCGTCTCGGGAAGCCACATGCCCTCGGGTTTTCTTCCGTACCTGCTCACGAAATCGGCGACGCCCCACTTGACCTGTGTCCGTTTGTCCCTGTCGTTCGCGAGAGGCATTATCACGTGGTTATACGCCTGAGCGACGGCGCCCCCGGCGCCGAGCGCGCCTGCCGCTTCCCGGTCGGCTTTCAGTATGCCCTCGGCGAGCAGGGGAGCGTGCGCGGCTATCCAACTGTGGAGAGTGGGGCCGATATTGAAGCTGATATGCCTGTAATTGTTGTTTATACTGACGATATAGCCGGAACCGTCGAGCAGTCTCGCGGCCATGTTCGGTTTGTAGCATTGTTCGTACACACATTCGTTCCAATCATGATAAGGAGCCGCGGCAACGTCCCCGGGCATGGATTCGAGCCAGGGATCCTCTCTCGGCGGCTGATAAAAATGCGCGTGAATACAGATACAAGCCGGTGCGTTCAAAAGCCACCCCTCCAGTCGATACGATGATTATACTCTACTATGCTTCAATAAGATACAAATATCGGCGTCGATTCGGATATAATTGCCGCGAAAACGCGAAAAAAATACCGGAGGGATGAAATGTGCTCGAGGATTTATCCATGCATGTGCTGGATATAGCCGAAAACAGCGTGGCGGCGGGCGCTTCGGACGTGTCGATTGAGATTGACGAGGACAAGGAGGGTAACAGACTCTCGATGACGGTCGAGGACAACGGACGCGGCATGTCTCCCGAATTTTTGAGCCGGGTGACCGATCCTTTCGCCACGACGCGCGCGACGGGAAAAGTCGGCATGGGAATTCCGTTTTTGAAACAGTCGGCGGAGCTGTGCGGCGGCGAATTCATCCTGCGCTCGAAGATCGGCGCCGGCACTCATATCGAGGCCGTTTTCGCGTACGACAGCATCGACCGCCCCCCGCCGGGCGACATGCCGGCGACAATCATGGCGCTCTTCATGGGACATCCCGAGATAAACTGGAAATACGTCCACAGGATAAACGGCGAGGAATTTTCCCTGTCCACGGAAGAGCTGGTCGAAGTACCGGAGGACAGGGAATCGCTCCGCGCGGCCGAAGTCGGCCTGTGGATCAGGGATCATATAAAAAAACGCTCGAGGCGATGAGACGGGGAAGCGGTTGAAAGAACACGCCGAAAAATCATTGTTTTTGCTCTCTGTGGAGCCTTTTTTACTTCTCGTATAATGCATTTGTGGTTAGTATTACAGTTGTAAAACACGCGAGTGACGATAGTGATACCACATAGCAATAGCTTGATGCGCTCTGCGCCAATTAATCCAATGGAGAACAATAGAACGGGAAAATGACCGTATATGA
>JAIRKI010000137.1 GCA_031260185.1 Synergistaceae bacterium
CAAACTGTTTCCTGCTTACATCACTGTCATATGCCCGGCGCACATTGATCCTCTCCCATCTGTGTATGCTTACACCATTATTATACACTATATACGAGAGTTTTTAGACAGGCTCTAAGTTTGTGATAATGCCCAAAAGATGGATTGTAGAGAGAAGCTTTGGCTGGCTTGATAAATGCAGACGACTTTGGAAAAACTGTGAACGCCTCATTGAAACAACGCTGAATATGGTTAAACTGGCTTTTGTGTCTTTGCTATTAAAAAGATATTAGACAGGCTCTTACCGTCGTTCTTTTTGAAAACCAAGCTCATTCTACAGCCGAATAAAAGCGCGGTCAAATCGCACCGGGCGTTCGGCATACCTCAAACCACAGCCGAGAAAAAGATAAAACCTCGCTGGCCTGTTGCGAGAACAGGTGTTAAGGTGTGTCTAGCGGAACAAAAACTTTCACTGGCGAGATGTGAATATTATGTCGGAAAAACAGAAAAGAATCGATGTCGAAATGGTAGAAAGTATGAGCAATACCACCTCACAGGCCAGCGTGATTTTCATGAAGAGATTTTTCGAATCAGTCATGCCTTTCAAAAGTCATGGACGAAACCGTTGGTATGCGGAAAGAACGTAGAGCCAGCGACAGCGAACATATAAGCGACTATTGTGGAAGTGCCGATGCAGCACTATAAAAAAGAGGAACGCGAACAGATCGCGAGTGGCAAAAAGCCGGCCGGGCTACGCCCGGTCCGGCCGTGCGGAGAAGTTATGAGAGCACCGGGAGGAAGTGTGTCCAAAATACGAAAAAAGGTGGGAAAAAGATAAGAGGGGTGAGGAAATGGCGTGTTTTGAGCGCTGAAATTGCCCATAAATGATCGAAATGCCTGCCGCTGAGAAAATTTGAACTCTCAGTGAAAAATTAAAGCTATAAAGGCGATTTATTCAGCGTTTCCCAAAGTTCCGGATTTGAGAGGACTGATCAAGGCGACGCGCACGGCGGGGAAACTGCCGTTCCTGCGGTACTGTTATAATGATTTAACTTAATAAATATTAATATCAAAATACCGATAAACCGCCGACGGCACATCTTCACGAATAGGAATTATATCAATCAAAGCGCGTTTCATATTTGCCCAAGATTTTTAAATCGGGTTATACCCAAGTGAATATATTTATACTTGTTATGTTAATGCACTATACCGCGTAAAGCACGACGCGGGAACCACTCGCGAAGTGCTTGACTTTCACCGGGACAAGCACCGGCCGAATAGACCGCGTAGAGTTGAAGCATTTCGGGACATAATAAATATGCCTCTAAACCTGATTCATGGCGTTTAGAGGCATATTTATTCATTTTCTTTTGGTAGGTTTACCGGAAATCGAAGTCGTGGTCTATGGTGTAGCTTATTCCTCCCGGAGAGTAGAGGACAAGAACAATATCCGGCGAGGTTTTATCGATGAACGATCGCACGCTTCCGGTGAAACCATTGAGATTCAGAATGTCCGTGTTTTTGACGCTCAACGCCAGGAAGGGCGATACAACTAAATTGAAAGAATCGCTTATGACCAGTATCTTTTTTTCACTCGCCACATGGTTGTTGCGCATAAAAGTAACCGGGTTGAGCCCGTAAAGATAAACGGAGTAATAATCTTTTTCATAAATATTTTTTCCTTTCGACATGTATTCCCTGAGTTCTTTATAATAGATCACGATGAAATCGTCGCGCTCATTGATGTTGCGGGACGGAATGCTAAGGGTCAGGTCCGTTTTGAATTTCGGAAATATAAATGTAAACGGTTCCGGACGTGTCGCGCCTAAAGACGCGCGTCTGCCAATGGAACCCAGAAAACCATCTTGAACCTGATAGTTGTAAAGTTCGGGATCATACAAAGACGTGTCAATATCAAAACCGAACGAAGCGTTCAGCCGCTCCGCGATAATTTTGGCGGCCCACAACCCTGTTTCGGGTTTCCAGTGGTGGTCGGTTTTAAAAAACAGATCGTGGTGAACAAGCCTCTGCCGATGAATTTCTTCTCTCAGGTCGAGAGTGAAAACGCCCGCCCCTTTCAGCGCGGACAGCAGATCGTCCGCGTTCCGGTTGGAGAGATTGCGAGTAAATGCGACCGCGTCATCTTTACTAACCTTGTCCGGCGCTTGAACGTAAAGCAAAGGGATGTTTCTATTCCGCAAAAAATCATTGAAATTCACCAAGGATTCCGCGCATTCTGTCACATCGATACGCGCCACAGATGCGTACAAATAATCTTCGTCCTCGTTAAGCGCAATATAAGAGGCGCCTAAAAAATTTTCAATTATCGAGGCTGTTTCAATAAATTTCAGACGAAAAAGAAGCCTCTCTTGGGTATATGCCGCGATTCTCTCTTTAAATGTTGTTATTAAACCGGGAAATGACTCCCAAAAACTTGCTTTTTTGGGGGAAATAGTGGGATATTGAATGCTTTCATTTTCAAAAGGATACAACTTTGTCCAGTCGATTTGTATGGTTTTATATGGTAAATCAACTTCGTCGTGCTGATCTATTTTAAGCAGAGACATGCTTATTTCAAATATATTTACCGTCACCGACGCCGCGAACGCGAACAAGACCGCGACGAGGACGTAAACCGTGACGCGCCGGACCGTCATATCTTTTTTGCTTTTCATCCTCATGTCACCTCAAAAATTGAAGTAAATAAACGGGTTGTACGAATTTTTTATACAGGCCAGTAGCGATAGGACGAAGACGAGCAGAAGCGACAGGGAGATTGCGGCGTCCCTCAGCCCGGCGCCGACGTTGAACCGCTTTTTGCACCACGCGGCGACCGGCATCGAGAAGACTGTCCCGGCCAGAAGCACGGTCTTGCCGTCACGGAAATAAAGCCGCGCCGATTCGTCGGCCCATCCATTCGCGCCGAACATGAACGCCAGATATCTTCCCGCCTCGGCAATGGACTCCGAACGGAACAACACCCACCCGATCATGACGAAAAACAGCGCGTACAAATGCCCCGCCCAACCCGGGAAACGGCCGGACAGCCCGCGTTCGCGCGCCGCGCGCTCGGCCAGCAGCAGCGCGAAATAATACAGCCCCCACGCTATGAAAGTCCAATTCGCCCCATGCCATATCCCCGTCAACAGCCAGACCACGAACAGGTTGAAAACAGTCCGGCCTTTCGCGCCCCTGCTACCGCCCAGCGGGATGTAGAGGTAGTCCCTGAACCACGCGCTGAGGGATATATGCCACCTCCGCCAGAACTCCGTGATGGATTTCGAGACATACGGATAATTGAAGTTCTCCTCGAAGTGGAATCCGAACATCCGCCCCAGTCCTATGGCCATGTCGGAGTAGCCGGAGAAGTCGAAGTAAATTTGCAGCGTATAAGCGGCGGCGCCAATCCAGGCCGTGGCGGCGGACAGTGGAAGTGCCGAGGCGAAAATTTCGTCGGCCGAAAACCCCGCGTAATTCGCGATCAGAAGTTTTTTGCCGAGCCCGAATACAAACCGCGTCATTCCATCCGTGAAATCGCGGCTCGTCTCGACCCGCCCGCGTATTTCACCGGCGACGGTTTCAAAGCGCACGATCGGCCCCGCGATGAGCTGCGGGAAAAGCGACACGTACAGCGCGACGTCGAGCGGGTTTCGCCGCGCGAGTTCCGGCGTCCGGCAGACGTCGAACACGTATGACATCAGTTGAAACGTAAAAAACGATATCCCGACCGGCAACGCGATATCTGCCGCGACCCCCGTATGGAATACGTAATCGACGCCGCGCAAGGTGAAAGAGAGGTACTTGAAGACGAACAGCAGCCCCACGTTGTAAATCACGGCCGCCGTAAAGAGAGTGTTAAATTATGAGCAGTGTGAGCCTGTGAGCCATTGTAATTATTTTGATGAATTTGTCAAGAGCGTTTCGCACGATAATTCCGGCTCCCCCCATTTTGGGTTTCAGTATTTACCACGAGAAAAAGTATATATGAATGGCGTTTGTTTGGCAACTTCAAGCCAAAACATCAAAATCATCCCTGCCGTCAGTTCCCGTCACGGCGTCTCGGCGGCCGTCCAGATTTCCAGGTAAATCGCGTGCAGGTAGTCGAAGAAGTCCTGTTCCGCTTGGGGCAGGGTCACGGAGATCAGTTTGGGCGAGGCGGATATCCTCGTTTTGATTTGCGGGGGAGTCCAGGGGTCGGTTATTATCCACCAGTTTCTCGATTCGGCCTCTTTGACGGCGAGCGTCAGATCGGCGGTGCGCGTGTCGCCTGTCCACGCGTCCCACAATTCGCTGGGGGGCCGCACCGCGTGTCCGCAGGCCGCGCGGATCCATGGGCTGACGGAACCGGAGAGGTCGAGGACGGATATCGTTCCGATGAGGCTCCGTCCGACTTCAACCGTGCTTTCGAGGCGCGATTGAAATTCGGCGAGCCTTCTCTGATAAAAGGAATAATTTTCGGGTTTTATCTCGCAGAGCACTTTGACGATACGCTGGCTCAAAAAGGGCAGAACCGACGGATTGAAAGGGAGCGCGCCGCGTTCGTGCTCTTCTATCGGCAAATTTTCGTAAAGCAGATAAAGTCCCGTTTCCCCTCTCGCCATGCCGAAACGGGACGCGTCAATTGGATCGAGCGCGACGACCCGCGCCCCGCGCGGAAGTTTTTTGGGTATCCGAAGCGCGCCGGACGCGTTCCACTGAGACGCTTCCTGTATGTCGGCCGTGGTTCCGGCTATGAAACGCGTCACGCCGACAAGCCACGGAAGCGACGCGTAAATCGTCGGAGGCGGCTCAGCCGCGCGTATTTCCGCCGCGCCGGCGATCACGCAAGCCACGCATAAAAAAAACGCCGTCAGGCGCAAACTCATACAACGCGGTTTTTCGCGCGGCCCGGTGCGGCTCAACGCTATCGTCCCCGCCCGCGCTTCCGTTCGGAAAGGGCGATAAAAGCCTGTCTCGCGGCGGCGAACTCAGCCGTTTTTATGGAACTTCCACTCCCTGTGGCGAGGACACGGCCATCCAATGACGTCGCCTCGACCTCGTAGGTAGCGGCGTGGTCAGGTCCGGTCCGTTTGACGAGGCGATATGCCGGAGGTTTGCCGCCCTCCGCCTGCAGAAGTTCCTGCAGCGCCGACTTGGCGTCCTTGACGTCCGCCTCGCCGCCGGGAGAGACGATCTGTTCAGTGCGATACAGCAGGCCCGTCACCACGCTCATCGACGCCTCGTAACCTCCGTCGAGAAAGACGGCGCCCAATACGGCTTCCATCGCGTCGGCCATTATGGACTCGTTTCCCCTGCCTCCCTGACATTCAAGCCCATGGCCCAATCTCAGCGTTTCGGGCAAATGTACGGCGCGAGCCCAGGAAGCCAGCGTCGTCTCCCTGACCAAACGCGACCTCGCCCGCGAAAGTCCTCCCTCGTCCATGTCGCCGCGAGAGGAATACAAATTTTCCGAGACGCACAATTCCAGCACGGCGTCTCCCAGAAATTCCAGCCGCTCGTTGCAGACGCAGTCGTTTTCGTTGGCGTATGACGCGTGAGTCAGCGCTTCCTCGAAAAGCTCACGGTTTCGGAAAGCGTAGCCGAGTTCCCGTTCCGGATCGTGTTCGCGTTCCATCCGTCTCAACCCTGAAATCGTTCTATCGCCAATACTCCGTTGTGTCCGCCGAATCCGGCGTTGTTGATTATGACCCTGCCGACGCGCCGTTCCGTCGCTTTCGCGGAGACGTTCACGGGACAATCCGGGTCGGGACGCTCGTAGTTGACGGTCGGATGTATCAGCCCGCGCTCTATCGCCATTATCGCGGCGATGGTTTCCACCGCGCCAGCCGCGCCGAGGCAGTGTCCTATCATCGACTTGGTCGACTGCACGGGCAGTTTGTCCGCGTAGTCGCCGAACACGCGGCGTATAGCCCCGCTCTCGGTTTTGTCGTTGAGAGGCGTGGACGTTCCGTGGGCGTTGTAAAGATCGACCTGTCCGGCGTTCCATCCAGCCATCCCGAGCGCCCGGTTTATCGCCCTGACCGTGCCTTCGCCATCCGGGGACGGGGCGGTTATGTGGTACGCGTCGCAGGTGTTGGCGTAGCCGGTCACCTCCGCGTATATGCGCGCGTCCCTCGATTTGGCGTGTTCCAGTTCCTCGAATATCAGTATTCCGGCGCCCTCGCCCATCACGAAGCCGTCGCGTTCGGCGTCGAAGGGGCGGGACGCGCGCGCCGGTTCGTCGTTTCTCGTGGAGAGGGCTTTCATGTTGGCGAATCCGGCTATGGCGACGGGCGTGATGGCCGCCTCCACGCCGCCCACTATCATCACGTCGGCGTCGTCCCTGCGTATCGCGTGCATCGCCTCTCCCATGCAGTGCGTGGCCGTCGAGCAGGCCGTCACCACGGCCATGTTCGGGCCTTGCGCGCCGAACCTCATGGCGACGTAAGCGGCGGGCATGTTGCTCAGCATCATCGGGATGAAAAACGGGCTGACCCTCGAAGGACCCTTTTCCCTCAATATGTCGTAATTGTCGTGAGTGGTGGTGATGCCGCCCTCGCCGCTGCCGATGTAAACTCCCATCCTCGTGGGGTCTTCGCCGTCGAGCGCGAGCGCGGCGTCTTTCACTGCCATGTCGGCCGCCGGGATCACGAAATGTATGACCCTGTCGGTCTTGCGGGCTTCTTTTTTGTCGAGCCACGGATCCACGCTGAAGTTTTTCACTTCGGCCGCGATTTTGGCGGAGTGTCCCTCGGTGTCGAAGAGGGATATCGAATCCACCCCGTTGCGTCCCTCCGCGAGGGCATCCCAATAATCGTCCCTGCCGCAGCCTATTGGGCTTACGACTCCCAAACCGGTTATGACGATTCTTCTCACAGAATCCCTCCTTGGCAATCGCGCGACAGAACCTCGGGGCTCCGCCCCGAACCTCTCAAGGGGACAAGCCCCCTTGACCCCCTTTTATAAACTTTTTTCACTTTTCGGGTTTCACCCGAAAAGTGAAAAAAAATTTATGAAGAGGGTCCATGGAGCTTGCTCCCTGGTGGGTTCGGGCAGCGCCCGAGGTTTTGTCGCGGTTTCGGGCCTTAGTCCTCCACGTCGAGTTTTTGTTTGATGTACGCGAGGGCGTCTCCGACGTTTCTGAGTTTCTCCGCGTCCTCGTCGGGAATTTCCACGTCGAATTCCTCCTCGATGCCCATTATGAGTTCCACGATATCGAGGGAGTCTGCGCCCAGGTCCTCGACGAAAGAAGCGTCGGATTTTATCTGCTCCTCTTCCACGTTGAGGCGGTCTATGACCAACGCCTTGAGTTTTTCCAGTATTTCGGCGGATTGCATCGGGTAACACCTCCTTCCGGTTTTTCACATTGTCATGCCGCCGTCGACGGCAAGCGTCTGCCCCGTTACGTAACCCGCCTCATCCGACGCGAGATACGCGACGGCCTCGGCGACATCTTCGGGCGAGCCGTATCTGCCGGCCGGAATGGCCGGGATGACAGCTTTTTTAATTTCGTCCGGCAGCGCGTTCGTCATATCGGTCTTGATGAAACCGGGCGCGACCACGTTTGCCGTGACGCCGCGCGAAGCGCACTCGCGCGCCGTGCTTTTGATGAAACCCAGGATGCCGGCCTTCGCGGCCGCGTAATTGGCTTGTCCGGCGTTGCCAACCAATCCCGAGACGGAACTTATGGCTATTATCCGTCCGAACCTCGCCTTCATCATACCGCGAACCACCGCCCGCGTACAGTAAAAAACCGAAGCGAGATTCGTCCGCATTACATCGTCCCAGTCGGAATCCCTCATTCGCATGAGCAGACCGTCCCTCGTGATCCCGGCGTTGTTCACCAGTATCCCGACGGGGCCGAACCTTGCCGCCGCCGCTTCCGCGAGAGCCGCCGCATCTTCGGGCACGGAAACGTCGGCCTGGAATATCTCCGCCGTTCCGCCGTTGCCGTTTATCAGGGCCGCGGCTTCCCCGGCCGCCGCCGCCGAGTTGCGGTAGTTCAGCGCGACTTTGTGTCCCCTGGCCCCCAGAGTGATGGCTATCGCGCGCCCAATCCCCCTGCCCGCCCCCGTCACGAGCGCCACCCTGCCGTTCATCGCGCCGCTCCGTTCAGGAAATCGAGGGCTTTTCCGATGTCCGTGACCTTGTTGACGGATAACGCCGGGACGCCTTTTGCCGTCCTTTTGATCAGGCCGGAGAGGACGCTGCCGGGGCCGAACTCAGCGAAACGTTCCGCGCCCGCGCTCGTCATGGATAAAACGCCGTCGGCCCACAGGACGGGCTTGTACGTCTGTTCGTACAGGGCGGCCTTTATGGCGTCGGCGCTATTTTTGGCGCTCGCGTCCGCGTTCGCCGTTATGGGCGCTTTGGGTTCGTTCCATTCGCACGCCGCGAAGGCCTCCATCAACTTGTCAGCCACCGGACGCATCAGAGCGCAGTGGAAGGGCGCGCTCACTTTCAGCGGAATGACCCTGGACGCGCCGCGGACTTTCGCCATCTCTCCGGCGCGGGCCACGGCGGCGGCGTTGCCGGATATCACTATCTGGTTCGGCGAGTTGACGTTGGCGGGGCCGCAGACCTCGTCCCCGGCCGCTGTCGCGCATATTTCGGAGACCGCCGCCATGTCCAGCCCCATCACGGCCGCCATCGCGCCCTCGCCCAACGGAACCGCCTCCTGCATGAGAGCCCCGCGTTTGCGCACGAGCCTCGCCGCGTCGCCCAAACTTAAAACGCCGCTCGCGACGAGAGCCGTGTATTCGCCCAGGCTGTGCCCCGCGTAGAACTTCGGGCACAGTTCTCCCCCGAATTCCTGCTCCACGGCGCGCAGGATCGCTACGCTCGCCGCGAGTATCGCCGGCTGAGCGACGGCGGTCTTGGTCAGCTCATCTTCCTGGCCCTCGAAAATAATTTTCGACAGCGCAAAACCCAGCGCCTCGTCGGCCTCGTCAAATGCGTCGCGCGAGACCGCGTACGCGTCGCGGAAATCGCGCCCCATCCCCACTTCCTGGGCACCCTGCCCCGGAAAGACAATAACGTAACCAGACATCGCGAGCCTCCAGTGTCATCCCAAATCCGCGGTTCGAAGATCATTCAAAACGCCGGCTGATTTCGCCGGCAAGTTTCGCCGCCTCGTTTATCACTTCTTCGATTATTTCGCGCGCCGGCTGAATTTTGCTCACGAGCCCGGCTATCTGCCCCGACATCACCGAGCCGTGTTCCATGTCGCCGTCGACCACCGCCGCGCGCAATTTGCCGGAGCCGAATTTGTCCAGTTCCTCTATGGAGGCGTGCGAGTCCTCCATCTCAGCGAACATCTGCGTGAACTTGTTTTTTACGCACCTCACCGGATGTTTCAGCGTGCGCCCCGTCACGACCGTGCCGCGGTCGCCCACGGCGATTATTTTTTTCTTGAAATTGTCGTGCGCGTTGCACTCCGCCGCGCACACGAACCTCGTCCCCATCTGAACGCCCTCCGCGCCGAGGGCGAACGCCGCGAGCATCCCCCTGCCGTCGGCGACGCCACCCGCCGCGACTACCGGAATTTTCACCGCGCGCGTGACCTGCGCGGTCAGCGGCATGGTCGCGATCTCGCCTATATGACCGCCGGCCTCCATGCCTTCGGCTATCACCGCGCTCGCGCCCTGTTTTTCGACGCGTTCCGCGTGCGCGACGGACGCTATGACCGGTATCACTGTCGCGCCGAGAGGCAGAAGGCGTTCGATGACCTTGCCGGGCAGGCCAGCCCCCGTGGTGACGACCGGAACTTTATGGCTTGCGGCGAGTTCCAGCACGTCCCGCGCCGTGGACGACATGAGCATGATGTTGAGTCCGAAGGGCTTGTCGGTGAGCGTGCGTATTTTTCGCAGTTCCCGGTCGAGGGCCTCCGGCGGCATGTTGCCGGCGGCTATGATGCCCAACCCGCCGCCGTTGCTCACCGCGGCGGCGAGGTCGGCGTCCGCGACCCAGGCCATCGCGCCCTGAATTATGGGGTATTTGATATTCAAAAGTTTCGTTATTCTGTTCGAGCCAAACATAATGACACCTCAGCCTCCCGCCCGCTACGACTCCATCAGCATCGCGCCGTAAGTCATCCCCGCTCCGAAACTGCACATCAAAACGCGTTGTCCGGGCTTTATCCTGCCGTCCGCTCCGGCTTCGTGCAGGCCGATCATGACGGATGCCGCCGACGTGTTGCCGTATTTGTCAACGTTTATCACGAATTTTTCCATAGGAATTTCCATTCTGCGCGCGATTCCGTCCAAAATTCTGATATTGGCCTGATGAAAAATCCACCAATCGATTTCCGACGTCTTTATACCACAATTCGCGCAAAAATTTTCGAGATAACCGGGGATTTTTCGGTTCACGAATTTGAATACCTCGGTGCCGTTCATCCTGATAAAATGCCTTCTGTCGCGGACGGTCTCCTCGGTGGCGGGCTCGGCGGCTAGCCCCGCCGGTAGCGTGATGAGTTCGCGCTGTTCCCCGTCGGCCGCGAGGTCGGCGTGCGTGATTTTGAGCGCTCCCTCGCGATATTCCCCAACCACGCAAGCCCCCGCGCCGTCTCCGAAGAGGACGCACGTGCCGCGGTGTTTCCAGTCGACGAGGCGGCTGATGGCTTCGGAGCCGACAACAACGACGTTTTTCCATATGCCGGAAGCCACCCCGCCCGCCGCCGCAACCATCCCGTACAAAGCTCCCGGGCAGCCCGCCTGCAAGTCCATCCCGCCGCAGCGGGAAGCGCCGATCATCGCCTGCACCGTGGGGCCCACGCCGGGCAGAAGCCTGTCGGGGGAATTTGTGCCCACTATCACCATATCGATGTCGCAGGGCGCGAGCCCCGCGTCTTCGATAGCTTCCAGAGATGCCGCCGCCGACATGGACGCGTTCGACTCGTCCCCCGATATCACGCGGCGTTCGTGGATTCCGCTGCGTTCGACGATCCATTCGTCCGATGTGTCGACTATCTTCTCCATGTCGAAATTGGAGAGAATTTTTTTCGGTAAATAACTGCCGGTCCCGAGTATCCCGACCGGACGCCCTTCAATTGCCGCCATAAATTATCCTCCCGCGGGCGAGCACACAGTTTCGCCCCTACGCTCATTAACGGCGGACGCGCGATACGCGCCCCCTACTTGAAACTTTCCTTTATCAAATCCGTTCCCTTGAGGCGCGCGAAGCCTGCGGCTACGTGGAGCGCCCCCGCTATCGCCCTGTCCCTCGAATTTCCGTGCGCTTTTATGACTATGCCGTTTACCCCGAGCAACGGAGAGCCGCCGTTTTTTTCGTATTCGAAACGGGCCGCCATTTTTTTGAGGGCCGGTTTCATCAGGAAAGCCCCTATTTTCGGCAGCAGGCCGCTTTTAATCTCCTCGGCGACCACGACCTTGACCATTTCCCCGATTCCCTCGCCGAACTTTATCAGCGCGTTGCCCGTGAACCCGTCGCATACCACGACGTCGGTGCGGCCTATCGCGACGTCCTTGCCCTCGACGAAACCCCCGAAGGCGAGTTTCGAGCTACCCAGCATCGCGCGCGCCTCGCTTATCGCGTCGTCGCCCTTTATGTCTTCCTCCCCGTTCGAGAAAAGCCCGACGCTGGGGTTTTCTATGCCGGCGAGCGAGCGCATGTATATCGCCCCCATGTGCGCGAACTGATAGAGGTTCTCGGCCTTGCAGCGCACCGTGGCGCCCACGTCGAGGAGCAGGGTCGTTTTCCTGAGTGACGAAATGGGGACCGCGAGCCCCGGCCTGTCTATGCCATTTATCCTGCCAACCACCAGCACTCCGCCCGCCACTATGGCGCCGGTGTTGCCGGCCGATACGCAACCGACCGCTTCCCCGGAGCGAACCATCTCCATGACTATTCTGAGGCTCGAATTTTTCTTGCCGCGTATGGACGTTGACGGCGTGTCGCCCATGCCTATCACTTCGTCCGCTTCGACGATATTTATCCGCGACAGCACGCCGCGTGCCGCGTTTTCGAGATAAGGCGCGATCGCGTCCTTTCTGCCCACGAGCGCCACCGACAGTTCAGGGTCTTCCCCGCACGCGAGTACGGCGCCGTTGCACGGTTCCGCGGGGGCTTTGTCTCCTCCCATCGCGTCCAGCGCGAAAAGCATCAGAGAATTCCCCCTTCCTGTACGGCGGAAATGTTGCCGACGGCCGCCACGACGAAACGCGCGACGAAGACCTCCCGTTCGCCAGCGCGCGTGCGCACGCTGACGACGTATTTATCGTCCTTGTGCGTCCCTACTTTTGCCGCCGCCGCCAATTTTTCGCCGACGAAAGCGGCGCGGCTGAATTGAACCCTCGCCGCGCTCACCACGGCGAGCGCCTCACGCACCACCGCTATCGCGAGCGTGGCGGCCTGCGCGTATATATAGTGATCGGCTATCAGATTAGTGTGGCGGAACGCGTACTCGCGGTTCGCGGAAAAAACCGACAGCGCCCAGCGATTGGGCTCCAGTTCCAGTATTTCGCCCATCACCTCGTCCTGCCTCATCGAGACCAGCCGGCTTCCCGCGCGTTCGGCCATGAGGCGTGTTCTTTCCCTCAAACCGGGCAGCGCCAGAGTCTCCCTGTCGAGACGCACCGTCCCCACGCTGACCCCCAGCTCGCGCGCCAGCTTGTTGTCGGACATCAAAGGATCCGCGTCTATGAGCCCCATGAGCCGCTTATGACGTTTTTTCCTTGCCAGGGACCTGCCCTTGTTCATTTGAGCCTCTCGTCATTATTAGTAGTTGGTAATAATAACCGCGGATAATATATAAATTACCTGGGATTCTGTCAATCGTTACTCGGTGTTATCTAATAGATCTCCTCGGGAATTAATCCGTTCAACCATCAACCATTGAGAGGGCTGAAGAGGAGTATAATTTACAAGGGCGATACAAGTGACACGATATGCAAAAGCAACGCAATTGAGCGA
>JAIRKI010000127.1 GCA_031260185.1 Synergistaceae bacterium
CTCAATTACCGAGAAATTTTCCGCGCCGCCCTATCCGCGTCTTCCTTCTTCTCTTTTTGGAGAAGGGGGGGGGGATGACATTTTCACTGTCCCGTTAAGGGGTGACATTATCATAGTCCACATCCAATTTTTTTGACTTGTCTTGACATTTCCCTTAATGACTGATATTCTTTAACGAAATTGCCGGGGGTTGGCACTCGTTGTTCGCGAGTGCTAATAGCCGGGTAAAAATATTGAGGCGAGGGGGGTGTCCGCGTGTTGACCGAACGACAGTTGGAAGTGATACTTTCCGTCGTTCACGAGTTCATCGAGAGCGGCGCGGAGGTCGGGTCGCGGACGCTTTCCAAACGTTATCTCAAAGGGCGCAGCGCGGCCACGATAAGAAACGAGATGGCCGACCTGGAGGAAATGGGATACCTCACGCAACCGTACACTTCGGCGGGGAGGGTGCCCACGACCATGGCCTACAGGATTTTCGTCGACACGATGCTCCAGCGTCTGCCTCACAACGAGCGCGGGCGCGGGTGGATAAAGCACATCGAGGCGCACAGGGACGGTTTGAGGGGGGCTTTGTCGAAGGCGTCCGAGATGCTGTCGCGGTTGTCGAATTACGTGGGAATGGCGGCGGTGACGCAATTGGAACGAATCCGCCTCAGAAAGATAGATTTTATCCGCGTCGACAGCGCGCATTTTCTGCTTCTCGTCATTCTGGAGGGCGGCATCGTTCACCACAAGATGGTCACGATGCCTTGCGACCTGTCGCAGGACATTCTCGAAGACCTCGCGAGAAAGATCAACGCTCTCGCCGGTTACGAATGGAACGAAGTGCGCGAGATGCTCGGCGGTTATATTTCCGGCGAACTGGGGCGTTACGCGGATTCGTGCGTCAGCGCGCTCGCAGAACTCGACGCGATACTGGCGGGCGAGCGCACCACGCTTTACACGGGCTCCATGTCGAACTTGTTCGACGTGCCCGATTTTCAGGATATAGGAAAATTCAGGGCGCTGTTTTCCATATTGGAACAGGAAAACGAGCTGGCTAAACTACTCGCGCGGTACGGCATGAAGGACGGAATAGGCGTCGTGATAGGGGAGGAAAACGCCGCCCCGGAGCTGCGAAACTGCTCGGTGGTGCTTTCCGGCTCCGGCGACGGCGGGACGCGCGCGATACTTGGGGTGATCGGGCCCAAGCGGATGAACTACGAGCGTGTCGTCGCCGTACTCGACAGGGTGCTGCGCGACATGGACGGCGCGGAAGGAGATGAATGATTTGTCGGACGGAAACGATGGACTCGACCGGGACGCCGCGGAGGGCGAGGCGGACGCCGAAACATTGAAGGCCGATTTCGAGGCGCTTCGCGAGGAAGCGGACGCTCTCAAAAACGAGGCCGCGCGGGCGAAGGCCGATTTGTACAATTACCGCGCGCGGGTGGAACGCGACCGAAAGCGCGACATGGAACTCGCCGCCGAAAACGCCGTGATGAGCCTGCTGCCGGTGCTGGATAATCTCGAACGCGCGTTGGAAGCCGAAAACGACAAGGATTCTTCCATGTACAAGGGTGTCTCGATGGTTCAGAGGCAATTTTTTTCCGCGCTGCGGGGTATGGGACTCGAGGTCATAGAAGTTTCCGGCGTTTTCGACCCCGCGCTGCACGACGCGATCTCCATCGTGGATGTCGGTGACGACGAGCGCGACGGAACGGTCGTGGAAGTGTTTCATAAGGGATACATGCTCGGCGGCAAGGTGTTGCAGGCCGCGAAGGTCAAGGTCGGCAGAAAAAAAATCGAAGAAAACGATAAACGGGATTAAAAAATTTCACTGCCCCAAAGGGGAAGAAAGGGAATCAAAATGGCAAAGCCAACGGGAAAAGTCATAGGAATAGACCTCGGCACCACAAACAGCTGCGTGGCGATCAAGGAAGGCGACAATATAACCGTCATACCGAATGCGGAGGGGAACAGGACGACGCCGTCGGTGGTGGCTTTCACCAAAGAGGGCGAGCGTCTCGTCGGCCAGCTCGCCAAACGGCAGGCCATAGTCAACACCGATCGCACCGTTATATCCATAAAGAGGAAGATGGGCTCCGACCACAAGGTCAGGATCGACGACAAGTCCTACAGCCCACAGGAAATTTCCGCCATGATACTTCAAAAACTGAAGCGCGACGCGGAGGAGTATCTGGGCTCGGCCGTCACCCACGCGGTCATCACGTGCCCGGCGTATTTTACCGACGCGCAGCGCCAGGCCACGAAGGACGCCGGCACAATAGCCGGCCTCGAAGTCCTGCGCGTGATAAACGAACCGACCGCGGCGTGTCTCGCCTACGGCGCCGACAAGGAGGGGGAGCACAAGATACTGGTTTTCGACCTCGGCGGCGGCACGTTCGACGTATCGATACTCGACGTGGGCGACGGAGTGTTCGAGGTGCTCGCGACGTCTGGCGACAACATGCTCGGCGGCGACGACTGGGACAACAGGGTAGTGGAGTGGATGACCGCCGAGTTCAGGAAATCCGACGGCGTCGACCTGAGCCGCGACAAAATGGCCGTGCAGCGTCTGCGCGAGGCGGCCGAGAAGGCGAAGGTCGAGTTGTCCTCCATGGCGGAGACCACGATATCCCTGCCGTTCATCACCGCCGACCAGAACGGCCCAAAACACATGGAACTCACCCTTACGCGGGCCAGGTTCGAGGATCTCACGCGCGATCTGTTGGAGCGCGTCGTCGCGCCGACGCAATCGGCGCTGAAGGACGCCGGCCTGTCGGCCTCCGAGGTGAGTAAAGTTCTTTTGGTGGGCGGTTCCACCCGTATGCCGATGGTGCAGAAAAAAGTAAAAGAGCTTCTGGGACACGAGCCGACGAAGGGAATCAACCCCGACGAATGCGTCGCGGTGGGCGCCGCGATTCAGGGCGCGGTGCTCTCGGGAGAGCACAAGGACATAGTCCTCGTCGATGTCACGCCGCTCTCGCTGGGGCTGGAGACCATGGGAGGAGTGTTCACCGGGATAATCGACCGCAACACCGCCATACCGGCTTCGAGAAGTCAGATTTTTACCACGGCTGCCGACAATCAGCCGCAGGTCGAAGTGCACGTGCTCCAGGGCGAGCGCGCGATGGCTGCCGACAACGTGACGCTGGGCAAATTCACGCTCGACGGCATTCCTCCGGCGCCGAGAGGCATCCCGCAGATAGAGGTGACGTTCGACATCGACGCCAACGGAATAGTTAACGTCACGGCTAAGGACAAGGGCACCGGCAAGGCGCAGCATATTACGATTCAATCGTCGCGCCTCACGGATGCCGACATCGACAAGATGCGCCGCGACGCCGAGAGCCACGAGGACGAGGACAAGCGCAGGAAAGAACTCATCGAGGCGCGCAACGAGGCCGACTCCTTCGTCTACAACGCCGAAAAGAGCCTCAAAGACCTTGGCGACAAAGTGACCGAGTCCGAGAAAGCCGCGGTGGAAGGCAAGATAAACATCCTGCGCGACGCGATAGCCTCCGAGGACGTGGCTCGCATCAACGCGGCCCGCGAAGAACTCGCCTCCGCGATGCATCCGATAGCTGAGAAACTATACGCGACAAAAGCTCAGGAAAGCGCCGCGGGCAACGAAGCGGGCGCGGCGGAACAGGGCGGTTCCGGCGGCACTACGGTGGACGCGGATTTCAACACGCGCGACAACAACTGAGGACACAGAGCGAGAGGTGATTGGCGGTGGCTGCGCCGGGCAAAAAAGACTATTATGAAATACTGGGCGTTTCGAGAGAAGCCACTGCGGACGAGATAAAGCGCGCCTACAGGAAGCTGACCCGGAAATATCATCCGGACGCCAACCAGGGGAACGCGGACGCCGAGCGTAAGTTCAAGGAGATCAACGAGGCGAACGACGTCCTGAGCGATCCGCGGAAGAGGGCGCAATACGATCAGTTCGGCTTTGTCGGCGACGTCCCCCCGGGCGGTGGGTACGGAGGCCCCTTCGCCGGAGGGGGTTTCAACTTCGGAGGGGACCTTTTCGGCGATATATTCGAGAACTTTTTCGGCGGCGCGGGGACGCGGAGCGGATCGAGCGGCCCGCGCCGCGGTTCCGACCTCGAAATGACCATGCGCGTCACCATGGAGACCGCTTACAGGGGAGCTTCGCGCGAGGTCGAGGTTCCGCGCGAGGAAAACTGCCCTCATTGCGACGGCTCCGGCGCCGAGCCGGGCAGCAAGGTGACTACGTGTTCCGCTTGCGGCGGCAGCGGAAAGGTCGAACGCGCCGCGAACACCCCGTTCGGCAGAATGGTGCAGGTGGTTCCCTGCACGGCCTGCGGCGGACGCGGCAAAAAGATAGAGACGCCCTGCAAAGAGTGCGGCGGCGCGAAGCGCGTCAGGCGCAGCCGCAAGATAGACGTCAAAATACCGCCCGGAGTCGACACGGGAACCAGACTGCGAATCTCGGGCGAGGGCGAGGCCGGACGCAACGGAGGCCCCGCCGGCGATCTCTTCATTCACATCGAGGTGGCAGGCGATTCGCGTTTCCGGCGCGACGGCGAGGATCTTCACGTCCGGGTGGATATCGAGGTTCCGCAGGCTGTACTGGGCACGACGGTGTCGATATCGACCTTCGACGGAATCGAAAAACTCGACATTCCCCACGGCACTCAGCCCGGCTCTGTCTTGAGGATAAAAAACCGCGGAATGCCGAAGCTGCGCGACACCGGCAACGGCGATCTGCACGTTCACATCCGCGTAAATGTCCCTAAGAACCTGTCCGCGCGCGGCAGGCAGTTGATGGTCGAACTCGCCGCCGAGATGAAAATAGATATTGCCGAAAACAAAGGGCTGTTTGACCGAATCAAGGATAAATTCGCCGGCTGACATTAGACATCGATGTTACAAGTACAATTGGGTACACGGTAGCCCCTGCCGAATAGGATGTCCCGCTCCGATTCCGCGGTTTTTTCCGGATCGTTATAGTAACCGAGCGCCAAACACGTTCCCCCGGACGGTCGTTTTCATCCAATATGATGATATCCGTATTTTCGCAGGGCCTGCCTATGGGCAGGGGGCATCGTCCGGGAATTCCCTGTTCACCTTGTAGTAAGGAAGCGTCCAAAAATAAACTTGACAAGTATATTATAAATAGTTATACTTGAATGATGAAAATAACTAACAAAAACACACTACAAATGCGCATTGAAATGATGTTGCCAACGTTGAGT
>JAIRKI010000030.1 GCA_031260185.1 Synergistaceae bacterium
GAAAAAGGAGCAAAAAGGGCTCCACAGAGAGCAAAAATAATAGTTAAGTTATAATATCTGTTCCATAAAGCCCTTGGTGAGGGTTAAAGCAATTTAAAAATCGGTTTCTAGAGGTTCCCAAAACGGCGTTTACGAGTTTCTTTTTCGGATGTTTCGTAAAGTGCTTTCCCCGCCCGTCGTTTTTGAAAAAAAGCTTTATGACGCGCCATTGCGTGACGGTCAAATCGCTTGGATATTTCATTATGTTCACCCTTTCTCCGGAAATCAGGTTTCATAATTTATATCGTCCGCTTTGCTCATTATGTTTAGAATTTATTGAAAACGGGTTCTATAGCGGTTTCATATAATCTATACTATAACAGCATTCTGTAGATAGCTGAAAATAGGCTATTTACGGAGCGATATATAGTATACGTTATACTAAACCGCTATAATACTAGCGTGAAGCGCCATCGTAAATGCCGACTTAACCATGTTCCTGTCCATGCGCGCGGAGACGTTGTAACCAACTGTCGTTCCGGCAAAAACGTCAGTAATGAGCGCTGTATGGCACCAGCCGCTCCCGGCAGTTGCGTATGAGGAGTCCGCCACCCGCAACTCATCCGGTTTCGGAGCGTCGAATTGACGTTTTACCGGATCTTCGGCAAAGTCGGCGTCTTTGCGCGCAATGGTCGCGCGTTTTATCTTGCCGCGTACCGCGCCGCGTAAGCTAAGCCGCTTCATCAGCCGCTCTGTCGCGCGGCGGGCAACTTTCTCCCCCTCGTTCGGAAGGGCGCGCCATATCTCGCGAATGCCGTAACAACCGTAGTTTGCAGTGTAAATAACCTCAATCTTCGCGCTCAGGCGGTCATCTTCCTCTCCCTCCTCGCGGGCGGACTTGCCGCGTCTCTTGAACGCGTAATAACATGACCGGGACACCGATATCCCGTAATTCTTCTCCAAAACCGCACAGACCGGCTCGATTCGCCGCATCAGGCCGCCGGCCTCCCGATGTGAGAGAAACTTGTCCATGAACGACTTGTTTGGCGGCCGGTCGACCTCGGCCGCGAAACAAACCGACGCCGCTCCGAGAATCGCGTCGGCTCGCTTGAGTTCCGCCGCGAAGCGGCGGAGACGCCCGGGCTCTTCGGCGGCTTCCGTTGTTATTCCCGACCTCATGCCGCGGTTAATCTCGCTCTGACTCGCCCGTGTGAGCACAGTGTCGAAACAGTCCGCACCTGACAAACCGGCGACGTGTTTTGCCGCTGCCTGACGTGTCTCGTGTTCGGGAAGCGAGCTGTTGAACAGATCTGCCGCCTGACGTTTGAGTTCTTCGGGGTATCGATTGAAACCTGACGGACTGTTTGAAGTGTTTCTTGTTGATGACATCTCTGAATCTCCTCCTTCTGTTTAATGGAATCATTACTCTCCTCTATACTCGGGGCAATTCATCACTCTCAAAAATTTTACGTCAGACCTTTTCGTCTATGCATTGCGCGTCCGTGTATATGGTCAGGCGTGATGACATATTTATCGGGAAATCGAATACGTGAAAAAACGGGCGCGCGCTTTCAAGTCCAAAAGTTCTTTTGATATTGAATCGCTGTGTTTTTTAGGGATATTTATCTCGCCGGAAATAATTTCGCCGAAGACGGGACTTGACGCGGAAAAATCCGCGCCGGCCCGCGACAATGTTTCGTTGAGAATTGAAAATATTTCGTATGAGCAAGCGAAGGATATCGCGGTCATTGGTTCCTTGACGATTATGTCCGCGCTTTCGACGGCGCGTGTGACGGTTTCTCCGTATGCCGCGATCAAACCTCTGACTCTCAATTTAATGCCGCCATAATATCGGGTTACGATCGCCGCGACATCGAGCAGGGAAAATTTTTTTAACGCGCCCAGAATGGGGCGTCCCGCCGTTCCCGCCGGTTCCCCGGCATCCGCGGAATATTCCTCCCCGGGGGGGCCGAAGAATCTGTAAGCCCGGCAATAATGATTCGCTTTCGGATATTTTGACGCCATATCCTTCACGAAACGCTCCGCTTCCGAGCGAGTGGACGCCGGTCCTACGCAGGCGATAAACCTGGAGCGCCTGACCGTTGTTTCAAAACAAGCCAACCCGCGAACGGAAAAAAATTGACCTTTTTCCAAAATATTCAGTTATCCCAAATTTTCAAAATTTTTTCGCGGGTGACCGGCTATAACTCCGTCTCCCAGATGAAGAGATTATAATATACGGAATGAAGTTTATCCAAATCATATTTAGAATTGAAAGATTTGCGGCCCTGTTCTGTTCCGATGTATAATTGACTCATGCCGGTAAATGGTTGGGAGTGTTGAAATGACGGCGCAATATGACGACGAGACGCTTAAAATTATTGATGTCGGCCAGAACAGGATAAACAGGCTCAATGGCAGGTTCGCGAAATATTTCTCGAATGAGGAGGGAGAGCGCATGAACAAGGCGGTGGCGGAAAATCCCGTTCTTTTGGCGGCAAAGGAGTTGGATTCCATGTTTTGGGCCGACAAAAATGAAAAAGAAAAGTATTTCGCGTACGAGCGTATGTTAATGGATGCCTACAGTGCCGAACACACACACGAATATTTAATAGCCAAAGCCAGAAAAGAGGGTAAAAAAGAAGGCATTGAAAGTGTCACGCGTTCGTTGCTTGCCGAGGGAATACCTATCGCGACCATTGCCGAATGCACGGGGTTGGACGAAAAAACCATACGTGCGTTGACGTGATCGTTTCTCAGCCGCTGATTGGTCACAAGCAGCCGCGCAGGGTCGCGCACCGCGCGTCCGTCGCATGGGGGTCGCTGTTTTGTTCAATGTCGGAAAAATAAAGATATTCCGCGCGTCATTCGCGCTCCTCTCGGTTTTGTCGTTATGCTGTTACTATGTTCTTTCCGGAAGCACTTTCCTGGCGGATGTCGTCGCGCAAAAAGTCGAAGAAACCCTAAAACAAATCGACGGGATGGAAGTCACATGGGAAAGCGCCGCCGGCAACCCCATAACGGGAATCACGATGTCGGGGTTGAAAATATACGCTCACGGCGCTGAAACAGCCTCGCTGGGCGAGTTCGGGCTGCGATTTTCGCTTGAGACGATCGCGTCGTCTCAGCCGCGGATCTCTAAGGTGGTCATAAAAAAATTTGTTTCCGATTTCGGCGCGTTGACCTCGCTGCCGCTCAATATCGATAATTCTTCGGGCACTGGATTGGACGTAGAAGTAACGCTCGTCGATTCCACGATCGATACGAAATGGGGAAGCGTGTTTTTAAGCGACGCGAATTTTTCATCGAACGCCGCTGATTTTTCGTTCAGGCTGCGGGGAAAATTCAGGGATACCGCGATTTCGGCCGACGGGAAAGGCGATATGTCCGGAGATACCGTAAATCTGGAGAAATTCTCAGGCGGCTTCGGCGACACGCGCGTCTTCGCCGCGGGCAAATTGGCGCCGTCGCTCGCGATGAACTGCGAATTGCGAAATATCGACGCGGCATTTGTCTCGTCATTCTTTCCAGAGTTCGAGAATAATTACGTCGGCGGCGTTTATTCGGCGGAGTTTGCCGCCGCGCTTCCGAATTTTTCGTCCCCTCTCGCCCCGGAGATATCCGGGACGGTGACGTCCCCGGGCGGCACGCTTTGGAAATTTCTTTTCGGCGGAATGTCGGCGAAATTTTATTACGGCGACGGGAGTTTGCGTTTTCGCGACGCGGAACTCGATATATTCAAAGGGCGCGTTTCCGGAGCGCTCGACCTTGATTTCACCCCTGACGCCGCGCCGAAAATAACGGCGCGCTTAAACGCCGATTCCATAGACACGAAGACGATGGAAACAGCTCTGCCGTGGCTCGCGTCGTTCCCGGGCATTATCGAGGCCGCGTCCTGCGACGTAAGCGGCCCTTTGAATTCCCTCTCGGGCCGCGCCTCGCTGTATTCGCCGTCATTCAATCCTGCGGGATTTTCCTGCGCCGGCGTGCGCGCCGACATATCGATAAAAAACGGCGCCGTTTTCGACGCGGATTTTCTCGGCGGCATAGAGGGGGCTCCGATGAAGGGCAAAGGCGTCGTCCTGATGAAAGACGGGGTAAACGTGAGCGCAGACATCTCGATCCCAAAGATATCCGCCGAATCTCTTTACAAGAAATTCCCGCCGCTCAAAGACCTGAAGGTCACCGGAACCGCCGGGGTAAATCTGGGAATAAACGGTCCGGCGTCGGCGCTCAGATACGTCTCGTCGATTTCCCTCCGGAACGTCGGGATAATGGACGATTATCGATTATCCCCCGTAACTGCTGAAATATCCTACGACGGGGACAGCCTGTCGATAAAATCGTCGGAGGCGAAATGGAACGGGGCGTCCGTGACGGCGAACGGGGATTTGAAATTATCGGCAAACGCCCCGGCGCGATTCGCGTTGAAGGGTAAAATATCGGGTCTGGATATCGCGAATTTGAGCGGCTTCATCCCAGCGATCGGGGAATATGAATTGAGCGGGACGGCCTCGGGATCATGGTCGCTCGACGGCGACGCGAAAACCCCGATCGCGAAGGGGGAGATAAGCATCCCCGCGTTCAGGTCGGGTAAAAACAAGCTCATGACGGACGTCAAAGCCGCCGTGTCGTACGCCCGCCACAAAATCGACGTCTCAAAACTCGCTTTCAACGTTGACGGTTCTCCGGTGACAGCTTCCGGTTTCGTAACGCCGCCTTCGGGAGATTCGCCTTTGGGCTGCGACATAAAAGGCGCGTTTGACGAAATAAATCCCTCGGCGTTCGCCGAATTTGGGGTTCCGAAGGATGTGTCGGGAAATTTGCGCGGGGATGTCCGAATTCGGAAAACGGGCGGCGCCCCTCCGTCGGTCAGTGTTTTCTTCAAGGACGCGTCGCTGGGTTACGGCGAAAAAACTCAGTTGTCCGGTATCAACGGGACGGTGACTTACAGCGGGGGAAGCGTCTTTTTCGACAAACTGAGGACAAGCGTGAACGCGGGAAATATCAGTCTCGGCGGAACGATTCGAAACGCTGCGTCCTACGGGAAACCGTCCGCGGTTCCGCTCGATCTCGCGCTGACGGTCACGAGCGCCGACATCGACCGCGCGGCCCGTATTTTCAATCCCATGTCGAAGGGATTTCAGGGAACGGCCAACGGTCTCGTCTCCATAAAGGGGGATCTCGCCTCGCCGAGGATATCCGCCGAAGGAACGCTTCGGGGGGTGAGGGCTTTCGGGTTCTTTTTGCCGGTCGTAGATTTTCGCGGCGTAAGAGGGGATAAAAAACGCGTCGAATTTCCCGACGTCCGCGCCGCGGTGGGCAGGGGATTTATAAACGTCTCGGGGAGCGTCGATTTATCCGGCGATCCCGCGCTTTTCATCGACGCGGCGGGAACGAGCGTGGATATAAGAGCGCTGACTTCGACCCTGGAACGCGACGTGAGGCGGGCGATAACCGGCGCGCTCGATTTTAATTTCAAAGGGCGGGGGCCGATGGCGGCGTTCAAGGGAAAAGGATGGGGGAAAATTCCGGAATTGACGGTCTTCGGTCTGAAAGCCCGGGACGTCGAGGCCGGTTTCTCCGTAAACGACGGATTCGCGATCGTGGAGGATTCCTCGGCGAAAGCTTATGACGGGGAGATAAACGTCCAATTTGTCAAGGATTTCAACAGCACGGATTGGGGCGGCACTTTGCGGATAAAGAGCGCCGACATCGCGCCAGCGTTCGGGGATTTCATGCCCGATTCGGAAGGTTCGATAACCGGCACGGCGAATTTCACGACGAGATTCACCGGGGATTCGAGAAGGACGAGTATGCTGGACGGAAGCGGCGCGCTCGACATTTACGACGGCGAAATCTCGGGATTCGACGGGGCTCGGAAAATATCCGAGATGTTCGGCGGCAAACCGCTGAGATACAACTCCGGACATTTCACTTTCAGTCTGGACGGCAAAAACGTAAATATCATACCCGGCAGCAGGATAATCGCTCCGAAAGAGGATCAGATATACAAATACGTCATGTTTGACGGCAATGTGACGACGGATTTGGAAATGTACCTCAACTGCGACGGCAACATAAACCTCAGGGCGCTCAACGCGCTCGTCTCCGGGTTACGGGGGGTGCTTTCGACGGCCGTGGAAAAAGGTGAATTCGACGATTCCAGGGAAATGCTCAGGAATTTCCTGGGGAACGCCATAACGGGTTACTCGGCGGATGAATTCCGCGGCGTTGCCATGAACGTCAGGGGTAAGCCGGAAGAATTGACGTTCTCCGATATTTCGATAGCGTCTCCCGTAAAAATGGACACACTCCCGGACGTCCTGAAAAATAACGGCAGCAACGGCGCCGGGGAGGACGCGGGCGTCAAAATCACCGTCGAAATCCCGGTAGGCCCCGGAGGGGGCGAGAATTCGCCGGGCAATGTCGGAAAGCAGGTCAGCGGGCAAATTTTGGATCAGTTGATAAAAAGCCTGGTGTTCGATGACGAATGAGACTCATCGATCCCGTTCGGGGAATCCCCGTTCGGGAATCGCCGCGATATGTCCTTTGGAAGTGCGCCGTATTTCCCAGGAAATTCCGTACAAACCGGCCAAAATATTCCGGTCGATCCGCGCGGCGGGGATATCCCCGAAGATACGTCCGTTTTTGAGCAGAATGAGCCGGTCGGACATGTTCAGCGCCATATTTACGTCGTGCATCGATACGATCGGTAATTTTCCCGCCGCCGCCAGTTTTTTTATGATATCCGCGATCGCGAGGGCGTGTCCCGGATCAAGCGAGGACGTCGGCTCGTCCAGCAGTATTACGGGAGTGTCCTGCGCGAGGCTTCTCGCGAGCATGACCGTCGCGGTTTCTCCTCCCGACAGGCCGGACACGACTCTGTCCTCGAACCCAGACAAGCCCGTCCGCCTTATGGCGTCGCGCGCGATGTCGAAATCGCGTTTCGCGTAACCGCCGAATGTTCCGAGATACGGGTATCGTCCCATCACTACCGTTTCGAGAACGGTAAAAAAAGAGTTCGGCGCCGTATTTTGCGGCATATAAGCGAAAATGAGCGCCCTTTTTTTTCGATTGTAAAGAGAAATATCGCGTCCCTCAAAAGAGACGCGTCCGGAGACCGTGCCGCGTAAACCGAGGATGGCCTCGATAAGCGTGCTTTTCCCGCATCCGTTGGGACCCAGTATTGCCAGAACCTCGCCGGCGCGCGCGCCGAAGGAAATTTCGCGAAGGATGCGCGTCCCTTGAATGTCCACCGAAACGTTTTCGACCGAAAGCACCGTTATTTTCGTTTCCAAAGGATAAAACAGAATACGGGGCCGCCCACGAGAACGGTCAGGACGCCGACGGGCATCTCGTTCCGAGTTTTTGCCGCCGTATCAGCGGCGGACAGCAACGCGGCCCCAGCCGGAAGAGACATCGCCAGCAGGCCGCGATGGACCGGGCCGAACAGTATCCGCAAAAAGTGGGGGACGATCAGCCCGACGAAACCTATCACGCCGAATCCGCTCACGACAAACGATACGGCGAGAGACGCTCCCGCGAGGAGAATCGCCCTCGTGACGGAGACGTTTATGCCGAGCGACGCCACGTCGGAATCCGACGCGAAGATGTCGAGCTCGTCGCGATAAGCCAGGCAAAGCGATAAAACTACGAGCAGCGACATCAGAAGCGGGGTCACGTCCCGCCAGTCGGCCGCGGAAAAGCTTCCCATCAGCCAGAAAACGATCGCCGAAACCTTGTCTCCGGCTATGGCTTTCATCAAGGTCATTCCAGCGCCGAAAATATTGCCCACTATCACCCCCGCGAGAATGATTCCCGAGAGGTCGGATTCGACGCCGCGCCATCCGAGAAGCATGACGGCCGCGAGCGCCGCCGCGCAGCCGAGAAAAGCCGCCGGGGTTATCCATCCCATGCCCGTCAAGATGGCGCAGGACGCGCCGAAAGCGGCGCCCCCCGATACCCCGAGGGTATACGGTTCCGCGAGAGGATTTTTCAGGACGGCCTGAAAAATGACGCCGCTCGCCGCGAGCACAGCGCCCGATATGGATGAAGCGATCACGCGCGGCATCCTTATCCTCCAGACGACGCCGTGCCGGAAGGTTTCATCGGGGTATGACAGCGGACCGGCTTTCAATACGCCCCAAAGTTCCGCGAGCGACATTTTGACGTCGCCGAAATAAAGGCCGCAGACAACCGCCGCCAGCAACGCCGAAATCGCTCCGGCACAGCCGAGAGAGAGAGGAAACCGCCCGCGCCGCGTCACTTGATCTGAGAAGCCGCGATTTCCCCGTATATGGAATTTGTCGCGCGTATCACCTCGGAAACGCCGACTCCGTTCCACGCGGCGTAGAGCACCGAGCCGCCGGCGCCGACGCCCTCTTTGACGTATCCGTCCTCGTAGTCCCTGAGGCCCTTGAAGGGCGATGCCGAGAAATCGAGCGGGGCGGCGTAAGTTTCCACTTCGATTGCCGAGGCGAGCGAGGCGAATGAAGACGAGGAGTCTTGAACGATATATTTGGTCGTGGCGACAGTGATGGGGCGATCGTCGCCAAGCGCCCTGAGACAGGCCGCCACGGCGAGCATTTGGGTGCCTCCGGCCAGAACGATCTCGGATTCGTCGCGCGAGCCGGCAATAAATCCCAATACGGCGGGCTGCATGGGATCTCCCAGTTCTTCGAGCGCTTTTATGGGGTCGTCCCTCAAATCGCCCATTTTTATTCCGGCGCGCGCCGACGCGTCGGCCCATATTTTTTCTTTCCGCCCGATCGGATTTACCTTTGACGCGGACGACACCATCACGTCATGTCCCAACGCTCTCAGCACGAGAAGCGCGGTGGTCGTTCCGCCGGGAACGCTCTCGGCCGGCATGATTTTTCCCCCGCGCGGCGCGAGATTGCGGGCCAGATCACGCGCGCGTTCGAATATTTTCCGCGCGTCAGGAACAGACGGACCTTTTCGAGGGTCTTTTCCCACAGACGCCCCAAGTTCCACGTAAGGAGGTTCGGGGGGCAGAATGGAGCCGGCGCGGACGACGGCGACCGGTATATCCGCGCTCACGACCGCGGCCCGCGTTATGACGGCCGGTGTGGGACGTCCCTCCGGGTCAGCGGGGAAACGGTCGATGGCGCGGGGATGCCCGAAACGAATCACGTCGGCGTCCGCCGCCGACGTGAGGGGCAGCACCTCCGCGTTCGCCCCGGCCGCCGAAAGCCCTGGCTCGGCGGCTAAATCCGTGTTGCTGATGAAAAGGAAAAACATACAAAACACCTCGTTAAATTTTTAAATCATTATTCTTGAGAATATTTTATAATATTTTTCGTCAACCCCTTGTTTTTTTCGCGGATAGGTTTAGAATCTACCGAAAAGTGATTTTTGAAACACTATATAATATTATATGATGAAGACGGGTGATTGGCAATGGCGCGAATGGCGCCCACGAGGGGCAATCTCGTAAAACTTCGGAAGGCGCTCTCTCAGGCCACGAACGGGCATAATTTATTGGAGCGGAAAAGACAGGTTTTGATGTTGGAGATGGTCCGTCATATCGATTCGGCCCGCGACCTTCAGCACGACGTCATGAAGACCTTCACGGACGCTTACGGGGCACTGCGAAAAGCGAATATATCGCTGGGGATAGATACGGTGGAGGATATCGCGGGAAGCGTGCCGGTTACCGATGAAATCGTTGTGCGCCTGCGTTCGGTGATGGGCGTCGAGATTCCCGATATCGACGAAGTGAGCGTTTCCGTGAATCCCAGCTATTCTTTTCTCAGTTCCACGGGCGCGATGGACGACGCCTATCTCTCGTTCAGAAAAGTCCTTTCCGCGCTCGTCACGCTCGCCGAGGTGGAGACGAGCGTATATCGCCTTGCCGTCCAGATAAGACGCACGCACAGGAGGGTCAACGCGCTTGAAAAAGTGGTGATCCCGATGAACAGGCGCGAGGGCGCTTTTATCGAAGACACGCTGGAAGAGGGAGAACGGGAGGATTTCGTGCGCATGAAGATAGCCAAAGGCAGCAGGGAAAAACGCGAATCGGGAGCGAAAGCCGAAGCCGAATAATACGCGCGCAAATGCCCGGAACCGCGGGCAAAAAACCGGCGGATTCGGGCAATACGCGATAATTGGCGTGAACGGCGGTTTCGTGATAATATCCATATGAAAAAGCGAATCGCGGGGGAGGTGATATTTTGATCTTCAGACGGAGATGCGAAAAAACGGGACGCGTATGCGCCGCCCTTTTTGTGGCGACACTTTTGACGTTCACCATTTTTACGGCGTCACTGACCCCCGCTGAATTTTTTGCCGGGTTGTCGCCCCAAAACAGGGTGTATGACGGCATACTCCGCGCGCTCGAAATAATCGACGGGACGAGTTGCGCGGATGACTTGAGCACGCTGGTTCCTCGTTTCCCGACGGCGCGCGCCTTGCTCGGTTCCGGGCATTGCGCGGATATTTCGTTTACATCCTCCGCCGCTTCCCATACCGACGGGACGAGCGCGCGTGATTTTACCGCGCCGCCGCGCGAGGGCGGCTCGGATACTGTCGCGAGAGAATGAATCGCGGCGAACTCACTTCACACAACATATCACAGTGCGGCCGTGCTTGGTCTCGCCGCGTCTTTTGAGAAGAGCGAAACGTTTTTGAGTCGATGAGATATGGCCTGGCGCTGTCGCCCGGCGGCGGAATGATTTGGATACGGGAAAGCCGTGTGTAATATCACAATGGGTATGAACGCGCCGGAGATGTTTTACGCGGACGCGGGGGAGGGATGAATATGAGCGCATTGCAGGAAGTCCTGACGATTCTTCTGGGAGCCGAAAGCGAGGGCAGACGCATAGTCGAGGACGCGAAAAGCGAGTCGATGAGCATCATCAAGAACACGCAGGAAATATTTCTGCCCGACCGCGAAAGCCGCATGGCTTCGACCCGGGAGCGGGCGAGAGGGCTTATGGAAAACGCCGTATTGTCCGCGCAGGCCGAGGCGAAGCAGATAATTGACCTCGGCCGCGAGGAACGCGAACGCGTGCTCAAACGTTTCGACGAAAACGTGGATACCGTGGTCGCGGCCGTGCTGGCCGAGACGGTGGACAAGATACTGTCCGGGGGCGAATAGATTTGTCCTGGATGTCAAGAGGGGAATGTTTGGCGGTGGGCGTCAAAGCCCACGTGCTCTACAGCCGGCTTTTGAGTGACGACGACTATTGGGACTTGCTCTCGAGCAACACGGTTCCCGAGATAAAAGAGAAATTGATGTCCACCGCTTACGGGGAATTTTTCGAGACCCTGCCGGCCGAAGCGCACAGGCACGACCTCGAATCGGCCATTCACAGCACGCTCATCTCCCAGGCGGAGAGTTTTCTCTTTCACATGTCGAGTCCCCGCGACAAGTTTTTCAAGACATTGATGTATCAATATGAGGCGGACGATCTCAAGAGCGTCTTCCGTCATATCGCCTCCGGACGCGCGGACAGGGAAAAACTGAGGCGCGTACTAAACGTGTCGAAACATTCGATGGTCTCGTACGACAATATACTGTCGGCGCGGGATTTTTCGGAGGTCTCGGATGTCTTGAGGAATACCCCTTATCACAGGAGCCTGGCCGAGTCTCTGAAGCGCCTGCATTCCGGGGAGGAACGCAGCTTGTTTCCCCTTGAGATGGCTCTCGATATGTTCGTGGAGTTTTTGCAGAACGAGGCGCTGAAAAAACTCGAGACCGGCGAACGGAGCAGGTTGCTCCCCATATTCGGCGCCAGGGCGGATCTGTACAATATATATATACTGTACAGGGCCGTCGCGTATTACAGCATGACGCCGGAAGAGACGCTGAACAGGCTTCTGCCCTCCAGATACCGCGTCACGATGCCCGTATTGCGCGAACTCGCCCGCGCCGAGTCCGGCCCGCGCCTTACGGAAACGCTGAACGGCGGATTCCCGGCGTACGCGGAACTCATATCATCCGCGCTGGACGATGAAATCCCCGAACTCGCCCTCGAAAGCAAGATAAAAAGATACATATACATCCAGGCGAAGAAAGTCTTCGATAACGGCCCGCCCGGTTTTCACACGGCGGTGGGCTATTATATATTGAAGCAATTCGAGATAACCGACCTGACGAGAATCATAGAATACGTCCGTTACGCTCACGACAAGCGCGACGCGGCCGTTTATCTCACGAAACCCATCGCCGTCGCGGGAGGTGAACATGAATGGCAGTGATGAAAATGGTCGCGGTGACCATGGTGGGGCCGCACGAGGAAATGGAGCCGGTCGCGAGACAAATGGTCCTTTCGGGAGGGTTTCAGCCCCTGCCGCTTGATTTTTTGATAAACGACCGGAACTTGCGCTCCAGGATAACCACGGAGAGCGCGAATCCATACGACGAGTTGCTGAACAAGATGTCGGTCGTGTGGAAGGCGGCGGGAGAGAACATTCCCGACCCCGAACCGACTCCGTTCGACTCGGGATTCAGTTTCCACAAGGCCCGTCGTCTCGTGGAGGAAACGGCGGGCAAACTGGAGACGTGGAACAGGCGCAAGGAAACATTGGCGGAGGAACTGGAACAGCTTGAGGCGACCAAAGTTTACGTCGGGGCGCTAACCGAGCTGGAGATGAAGCCGCGGGAGTTGTCGGAGACCCAATTCGCTGTCGCGCGTTTCGGCCGGATGTCGGCCGACAGTTTCAAGCGGCTCGAGGAGACGACGCTCGACGCGCCCATACTGGCCGTCGAATTGTCGCGCTCGAACGACAACGTATGGGCCTTGATATTCACCGTTTCCGGTTACAGGGAAGGCGCCCGGAAAATTCTGGACGCGGTGTATTTCAAGGAGTATTCGCTCTCGGAAATATCGAACGGCATGTCGGAGGACGATGCCCTTGGTCAGATGGAGCGCGACATCGACTTTCACAAAAACTCCATCAAGGAACTCGAGGACGCGGCATCCGCCATTCTGAGGGAGCGCGGCGAGGAATTCGAAAACCTTTACTCCAGGCTCTACACGATGCAGAGGGTTTACGACCTGTGCAAGGGCCGCGGCGAGATAAGCGGCATGTACGTCCTCTCGGGTTGGGTGCCGGAGGACACGTTCGCCGCGATAGAGAAACATATCGAGCGCGACGCTCCGAGAACGTCGATAACGGTCGAGCAGGTCAAAAATATCGCGGCTTCCGGGGTCCGCATACCCACCATGCTTCGCAACAACAGGCTGGTACGCGCTTTTCAGGACGTGGTGGCTCTTTACAGCGTGCCGTCATACGGAGAAGTGGACCCGTCGCCCTTCGTCGCGCTGACGTTCATACTCTTTTTCGGGTTCATGTTCGGGGATGTGGGGCACGGCGCGCTCCTGTTGCTCGGCGCGACGTACATGAGCAAAAAGAGGATACTCAACCGCTCTCTCGCTTACGTGATGAAGTGCGCGTCGTACAGCTCCATGGTATTCGGCATCCTTTACGGCAGTGTCATGGGAGTGGAGGATGTTTTGCCCGCGCTGTGGCTCTCCCCGATGCACAATACCGGCAAATTGTTCAGCGTCGCCATAGTTTTCGGAGTCGTCGTGATAAGCGTCGGGATGATACTCAATATGGTCGTCAGGTACCGCGAACGGGATTTCGGACGCCTGCTGTTCGACGGACAGGGGCTAGCCGGGCTCTTCGTCTATTGGGGATCGGCCATAGGCATATTCGTCGCCGTCGCCGGCGTGAAAACGCCGTTTCCGCTCTCGTGGCTGTGGTACGTCATAGCGGCGGTTCTGGCGCTCACCTTGTTCCGCGACACACTGGCGCGCACCATCCTGCATGAGCATTCGGAACACGAAAGCAAGGCCCTCCAGATGTTCGAGGTGTTGCACAACCTGATGAATTATTTCACAAACACCGCTTCTTTCGTGAGGTTGGCGGCGTTTGCCTTAAACCACGTCGCGCTTTCCTTCGCGGTCCTGCAGATTTCCAAAATGCTGGGCGACTTGCCCGGAGGGGAGTTTTTGAGGGTATTGATACTAGTATTGGGAAATATCTTCATCGTGGGACTGGAGGGACTGATAGTCTTTATCCAGGTGCTCCGTCTCGAGTATTACGAGTTTTTCGGAAAGTTCTACAGAGGCGGGGGCAACGTGTTCAAGCCGGTCACATGGCACAGGGACCGGTATATGCGGAAGCCGTCGTAGACGGCTCGAAAAATTGGACCCATTTACTAAACTAAACGAGAGGTGAAGTTGACATGTTTGGATTGATATTGAGCTGTGTCGCCGTATTTGGCACCGTGACCGCCGGAATCGTCATGCGCGGGACCGGTTTCAGGGGTTCCAAAAGGATGTTGGCCTGTATCGCGGCGTTTTCCTTCGGCGTATTGCTTCTGGGGGCCGCCGTCAACCTGACCGCGGCCGTGCCGGCGGCGTCCGCCGCAGAATCCGCGGGCGAGGCTGCGGCCAGAGTGGCGCCAGCGGAAGCCGGATACGGGATGGGGTTCATCAGCATGGCCCTCGCGACCGGACTCGCCTGCATCGGCGCCGGAGTAGCGGTGGGAAGCGTAGGTTCCGCCGCGATCGGTCTCGTCGGCGAACAGCCCGGAGCGATCGGGACGACGTTGATATACGTCGGCCTGGCGGAGGGCGTCGCCATATACGGCATAGTGATCTCAATGCTCATTTTCAGCAAGCTGGCGTGATCGGAGGCCGGCCGTGAAAGCGTTCCTCATCAGCGACAATCACGATACGCTTGTCGGGATGAGACTTGCCGGCATTGAGGGCGTGGTCGTTCACGGTCACGGCGAGGCGGCGGACGCGATGGCCTCCGCCCTCAAAAGACGCGACCTGGCGATACTCGCCGTCACGGAGAAGATATCGGAGTTGCTGCCGGAAACGATACAGCGTCTCAGGGAACAGGGAGAACTGCCGATTGTCATCGAGATACCCGACAGGCACGGCACGAAACGCAGTCCCGACTTCCTTACCGGATACGTGCGGGACGCGATTGGGGTGAAAATGGAATGAACGAGGTCTTCAACGAGAAAATCTCCGCGCTGCAAAAGATAATACTGGAGCACGCCAACCAGCAGAGGGAAGCGCTGGCGACCGACGCGCGGAAAGAGGCCGACGCGTGGCTTACACAGGAGACGGCGAAACTCGACCGCGAGACGAACGCGGTGCTGGCGGACGCCAAATCCAGGGCGGATGACATCCACAGACGTCAGATACTCACGGCGGGGAGGGAAAAATCCACCGAAGCGCTGAGACAGCAGAACAAGTTGCTGGGAGAAGCGCTGAGGAAATTTCAGGACGGCCTGGCGCGTCTGAGGGATCGCGGCGATTACGGCGATATCCTGACAGGCCTCGCGCTCGAAGCTGCGCGCGCCCTGTCCGACGAGCGTGGAACATTGAAACTGAAGCTCGCGTCGCTCGACGCGTCTCTGGGGGAGAAGGTGGCCGAAGCCGTCTCGGCGAAAAACCCGCGATTCAAAATGGTTTTCGATCACGATCCCGTCCCCATAATCGGCGGCTGTTGGGTGACCAGCGAGGACGGACGCAGACAGATAAACGCGGATTGGCAGTCGCGCACGCAGGAGATGGCCGACGTCATCGCCGGCCGGCTTCTGTCTCTTCTTTAAAAGGGGGTAGCCGGAATTGAACAAGATCGGCTATGTTTCGATAGTAAACGGTCCCGTCATACGCGCGACGGGAATGAAGGATTTCGGGATGCGCGAGATGGTGCATGTCGGGAAACTGCGTCTCTTGGGCGAGATAATCCGCATGGACGGAGACGAGGCGACCATACAGGTGTACGAGGAAACTCAGGGAATGAAAGTGGGCGAGGTAATAGAGGGCTCCGGCGAAGCCCTGTCGGTATCGCTGGGCCCCGGCCTCATCGGTGGATTCTTCGACGGCATAGGGCGCCCGCTCTCTTCCCTTCTCGAAAAAGAGGGCCGGTACATAACGCCCGGCATCGAGACGCCGATGATACCGCCGGACAAAATGTGGGACGTCACCCCGACTGTCGGCGTCGGAGACATGGTCTCGTCGGGAACCTTACTGGGCACGGTACAGGAGACGAATTTATTGTTGCACCGGATAATCTGTCCGCCGGACGTCGAGGGGGAGATCGTCTGGATAACGCCGCGGGCGAGTGTAGCGAGCGGGGGGATCGTCGCGCAGGTGAAAAACGCGCTCGGCCGCACGATTGACATACCGATGACTCAACGGTGGCCGGTGCGTTCGCCGAGACCGTACCGCGACAGACTGCGCCCAAACGAGCCTCTCGTCACCGGACAGCGCGTGATAGACGGGCTGTTCCCGCTCGCCAAGGGCGGAACATCGGCGATACCGGGCGGTTTCGGCACCGGCAAGACCGTCACCCAGCATCAGCTGGCGAAATGGAGCGAGGCTCAAGTGGTCGTCTATATAGGATGCGGCGAGCGCGGCAACGAGATGACCGACGTTTTGGAGCAATTCCCGGTGCTGGAGGATCCCCGCTCCGGACGTCCACTTATGGAGCGCACGATCCTCATAGCCAATACGTCCAACATGCCTGTCGCGGCGAGGGAAGCGTCGATATATACGGGCATCACCATAGCCGAATATTTCCGCGACATGGGTTACGACGTGGCGCTGATGGCGGATTCGACCAGCCGTTGGGCGGAGGCGCTGCGCGAGATATCCGGGCGTTTGGAGGAAATTCCGGCGGAAGAGGGATTTCCGGCGTACCTGCCGTCGCGCCTCGCCGAATTTTACGAGCGCGCCGGGCGCGTGGTCACCCAATGCGGCGAAAACGGCAGCGTGTCGATAATAGGCGCTGTTTCCCCGCCTGGGGGAGACTTCACCGAGCCGGTGACCAGGCATACCAAGCGTTTCATCAGATGTTTCTGGGGGCTCGACAAGAACCTCGCGAACGCGAGGCATTTCCCGGCCATATCGTGGACCGAATCGTACAGCGAGTACGCCGGCGAGGTCGAGAACTGGTTTCAGGCAAACGTCGAACCGCGCTGGGGCGAACTCAGGGAAAAGACGCGCGCCATCCTGATCGAGGACGAGAAAATTCAGCAGGTGATAAAACTCGTGGGCGAGGACGTGCTTCCCGACGACCAGAGGCTGGTGAACTACACCGCGTTTCTCGTGAAAAACGGTTATTTGCAGCAAGCGGCCTTCGGCCCCGACTCGTATTCCCCGCCGGAGAAGGGTTTTGCCATACTCGAGATGATACTGCATTTCTACGACAGGGGAGTCGAGCTGGTCAAACAGGGCGTTCCGATATCGCTGATAAAAGGCAGTGACGCGGTGGAGGACATCACGCATCTGAGGGAATTCGCCGCGGACGACAAATCGTCCTTCGAACGCGCCAGGAAAAAACTGGACAATCATCTCAACAGGGTCGGCGTCGAACGCACCCGCGAAGAGGGAGGCGCTAAATAATGCCGCAGGCGGAGTACATCGGAATATCACAGGTGACGGGTCCCTTCATACTGCTGGAGGATATGGGCCGCGACGTGTTTTACGGAGAGTTGGCCGACGTGTGGGTACCGGACGGCAAAGTTCGCCGCGGAAGGATAGTCTCGCTCTCTGAGAAGGCGGCGCTGGTGCAGGTTTTCTCGGGCACGGACGGCCTCGTTCCCACGGAGACGAGGGTGAGATTCCTGGGGCGTCCCTTGCAGGTTCAGCTTGCCCCGTCGATAGTCGGACGCACTTTCAACGGACTGGGGGAGCCGATAGACGGATGCGGCCCGATTTTCGGGGGACGCCGCACCGACTGCAACGGAATGCCGCTGAACCCGATGGCGCGGCAGTATCCCAAAGATTTCATACACACAGGCATATCCTCGATAGACACACTCACCACGCTGATAAGGGGACAGAAATTGCCCATTTTCTCGGGCAACGGTCTGCCCCACAACCAACTCGCCGTTCAGATAGCGACGCAGGCACGGCTCATGGGCGCGGAGAATTTCGCCGTCGTCTTTGCCGGCATAGGCATAAAACACGACGACGCGGAGTTCCTGATGAGGGAATTGTCCGAAAGGGGCCGCAGCAATAACGTCGTCACGTACCTCAACCTGGCCGACGACCCGGTCGTGGAGCGCATCGCAACGCCCAGAATGGCGCTTTCGGCCGCGGAGTACATGGCTTATGAACTGGGGCTTCACGTCCTGGTGATAATAACCGACATGACGAGTTACTGTGAGGCCGTCCGCGAACTAGGCGTCGCGGCCGGCGAAGTGCCGAGCCGCAAGGGATATCCGGCGTACCTTTACAGCGATCTCGCCTCCCTCTACGAGCGGGCCGGAGTGGTTCGGGACTGCGACGGCAGCGTGACGCAGCTGCCGATACTCACGATGCCCAACGACGACATCACGCACCCGATACCCGACCTCACCGGATTCATCACGGAGGGCCAGATCGTGCTCTCCCGCGACCTCGACGGCAAGGGCATATATCCGCCCATCGACGTGCTGACGAGCCTGTCGAGGCTCATGAAGGACGGAATCGGCAAGGGGTTCACCAGGGACGACCATCCGAATCTGGCGAGCCAGCTTTTCGCGTCGTACAGCCACGTTCAGGACGTGCGTTCCCTTGCCGGCGTTGTTGGCGAGGATGAACTCTCCAAAACCGACAAACAGTCCCTCGCCTTCGGAGAGCTGTTCGAAAACAAGTTCCTGAGACAGGAAAAAGATGAGGATCGCGAGATAGGACATTCGCTCGACATGGCCTGGGATATTCTTTCCTCCCTGCCGAGGGGCGATCTCACGAGGGTATCGCTCGACGAGATAAAGGCGCACATAAGTACGGAAAAGTGACGGAGCGGCTCCGGCGGATAGTCGGGTCAAGGCGCGCGCTTCAGTTTATGAAACATGCTCTTCATCCGAAGAGACGCGCGCGCTTCCCTCATGAGGTTTCTCGGTTTGTGCCGGATTCGTTTTTTGCTCCTCGAAAATTTTCCGCGACAAAAAAGACTGGATCGACCATAGCGTTCCTGTCGTTTATTTAGACCGGAGTTTTTATCGGCATCGGCGTTCGATGAGGGCCCGCTGCAACGCCGCCAGCCCGACTCCAGGCTCAATATCACAGCCACGTTTAACGCAAGCCCTTTCGATGGAGGCAATCAGGGACACGATGATATTGTCGTCTATGTTTCCCATATGCCCAACCCTGAATCCCTTCCCGGCAAAATCGCCGAGACACCCGGCGATATGCGCGCCTTCTTCGTATACCGCTTCGCGGAAGGCCGTGTCGTCCGGTCCGCGGTTATCGGGATACAGGGATACCGTAACGGTGGGGGATGCCGCTTTTTCGCCGGCGCCTATGGAAAAACCCATCGCGGAAAGCGAGCGGCGTATCGCGTAGGCGTGTTCCCTGTGACGCCTGAAACGGTTTTCGAGGCCTTCCTCTTTTATTATCCTCATGCCCTCGCACAGCGACCATATCATGTTGACGGGGGGTGTTCCCCAGTATTTCATAGGTTCTCTCATGACCGGCACCCATTTTTCAAAGTCGATGTACGTCTCGGCGATGTGGGAAATGGCGCTTCGTTTTGCTAGGGCCCTCTCGCTCGCCCAGAGTAAACCCAAGCCGGGGGCGGTTCCGAAACATTTTTGCGAGCAGCTCAGCATCACGTCCACTCCCCAGTCCATGTAGAATTCGACGCCGCCCATGGAGGCGACCCCGTCGACTACGACCAGGACGTCGGGATGCGACGCGCGCGTCATCTCAGTGAGTTCGCGCAGCGGAAGTTCCACGCCGGTGGAAGACTCTATATGAGTTACGCAAAGGACGTCGAATTTTTTTTCGTTCAGTTTCGCGTCGATATCCTCTGTTTGTACGGATTCTCCCCAGCGAGGCGCCCGCAAAACCTCGGTTTCAAAACCCTTTCGCGAGCAGATATCGACGAATCTGTCGCCGAAATAGCCGTTCGAGCAGACGAGCACCTTGTCGTTCGGAGCGGCTACGTTGACTATCCCCATTTCCATTGCCATCGTCCCCGAACCGGCGATCACGAAGGCGATTCCGTCGCATCTCCAGAGTTTCACGAGGTCGCCGATGAGCGTACTGAAATCCGCGACAAGCCTGGGGTCGTTGTAAGATATGGTTTCTCGTCCCAGCGCTTCCTGTATCGAGCGAACCATCGGAGTCGGGCCGGGCAGCATCACCAGTGGGTTTCTTATGCGCATTGCCAAATTTCCTCCCCTTGTCCGCGCGAAAATTCACGGCGTGAGCGCGGCGCGTTCCATATCCGCGAACACAAAGTTGAACACGGATGTTTCCAAATAGGCTTTCGGTATATGCACGGCGCACCTCCCCTTGTAATTATTATACTTCCCCGTGTTTTGGATTTCAACAAATATTTCCGTGCGGCGCATCATCAACGCATCGCGCGAACAGGCTATACTTCCCTGCGGACGAAAGCGTTGTCTTTTTGTCTGTGCGTATAAAGAAAACATTAAGATAATCCGATACTATTTTGGAACGGAAAATTTGTTCCTTAAAATCAAAAATTTTTTTGGGAGGGTATTGGACCATGAATTCTGCTTGCGAGGGTTATAGTTACGAACTGTTTTTGGATTCTTTGGCTTCGGGGAAAGAACTGGTTTTGTTTGGCGCTTCGAGTTGCGCTTTGAAGACTGTCAGAAATGAAAAAATAGACAAAATTAAATATTTTGTCGACAATGACAATGCAAAGCATGGGGGGGGGGATTATTAGGCGTAAAGATATATCCGCCTCAAAAATTATTGGACGATAAAGGGCGGATTGTCATTTTGATAACGAGCGAATTCGATTACGAGATAAAAAAACAGCTTAGGACTTGTTGATAAATAACTTATCTATTTGTTCGAAGATATAATATAGTTCCAGTCAGGGCATGTCGTTTCCTTTCTTATATTTATTTTCTCAAAATCGTCGTCGCTTTTTATAGCGG
>JAIRKI010000077.1 GCA_031260185.1 Synergistaceae bacterium
TGCCAAGACGTCCGATGAGTTTCCTCCCCTCAGGCGCGTCGCGCTCGTTACCCCCTGAAAGCGAGAGAGTCACGGCCGTCCTGTCATCAGCGGCAACCGGATGAATCTTGGTTGTCCGGCCCCCACGCGACTTGCCAATGGACTGCCTGCCGTTTTTTTTTGCCGCTCCCGTCCCGTCGGGATGAACTTTGGCGCTCGTACTGTCAAGCGCAATGAAATCGACCTCAACTGCCAATATCCTCTCTCGCCGCGTCGCTTCAAATATCCTTTCTATGACCCCTCTCTTTGCCCAACGGTTGACCCGTCTGTATACAGTGTTCCATTTGCCGAATCTGTCCGGCATTGCCCTCCGTTTGCAGCCGTTTTCCGTGATATGAAGCAACGCATTCAGGAGCGTCAGGTTGTCTATCTCGACATTATCCCATTGTACCGGAAGAGCATGTTTTATCTTATTGTATTGGTCTAAAGTAAGTTTCATGCATAATTTATAACTCTATTCTTGTATAGCGTCAACACGCCCTAGCGTGAAAAAAGGGCTTACGGGAAATTCCGTAAACCCCTGCTATTCTTGGTGGGCAATACTGGTTTCGAACCAGTGACCTCCTCCGTGTGAGGGAGGCGCTCTCCCGCTGAGCTAATTGCCCTTCTCGCAACGAAGCGCATTATAAACTTCAATGGGGTTTATTTCAAGCCCGCCAAATCGCATTTTTTATTTTACGCTGTAACTTTTGCTGCCCCACTGCTTTCCCTTGACGCGAGGGCCTTCGACCAATTCGACGAAGCGCTCCCTGCATTTCGGGCATTTGTACGCGTCTTCGTTATTTTCCGTCTCGAACTTGTGGTCGCACACTATGCAACGATACCGGCGCATGATCTCACACCTCCATTTTATTTGTTTGATTTTTTGTGAATTTTTGTATTTTCATCCTGCTTGTATAATAATACGCGTCCCCGTTTCAAGTCAAGAGGACTTGCCCATGTGTGCCGGCGGGTATAAACTGTTAGCCGGTTATGTGACGCGAAGGAGGTTTTTGAGTATGCCCGTACCCAAGCCATGGTGGCGTGACGTCATCGAGACCGTCGTTTACGCCGTCGTGCTGGCTTTGATCATCAGAACTTTCGTGATTCAGGCTTTCTGGATACCCAGCGGTTCCATGATACCGCTTCTCGAACCGGGCGACAGGGTGATGGTCGTCAAATTTTGGTATCATCTTCCGGCCGTTCGTCCCAAGCGGGGACAGATAGTGGTGTTCAAGTACCCTGTCGACCCGAAGAGGGATTTCGTGAAGAGGGTGATCGGGCTTCCGGGAGAGAAAGTCGAGATTATCGGAGGGCGCGTTTTTATCGACGATAGCGAGATATCCGAACCCTACGTGAGACATCCCGATAATTTCACCATGCCCGCCGAGACAATCCCCGCGAACAATTATTTCTGCCTGGGCGACAACCGGGCAAACTCGCAGGACAGCCGCTTCTGGGGCACGGTGAAGGCCGATTTCCTGCGCGGCCCGGCGGTGTTCAGGTACTGGCCGCTGAACCGTTTCGGATTGCTGGAGTGAACCGTGGGCAGAACCGTATGGTATCCAGGGCATATGGCAAAGGGGTCGAGACAGCTTTTGGAGCTGTGCGGCGCCCTCGACCTGATATTGGAGGTTCGCGACGCCAGAGCGCCCATGCTCACGATGTCGCCCGTCGCCGAAAAATTTCCGGCTTCGGTTTCCGTTTGGACGATACTCTCAAAGGCGGACCTTGCGGACGAATCAGTCACTTCAAAATGGCTGAGACATTTTAAGGAACTTGGCCGGCCCGCATGGTCGCTCGACCTCCGTAAAAATATTCCGGGTTCGCTTAAAAAATCCATCGCCGCGTCGGCCCCCGCGTCGTCGCATCGCCGAAATTACAGGGAATCGCGCGTCGCGGTGGTCGGCGCGCCGAACGTCGGAAAGTCGACTTTACTGAACAGGCTCGTCGGCAGGAGGGCCGCGCCTGTCGGGGGTATTCCGGGCGTAACGAGAGGCGTGTCGTGGTTCAAGGGCGCCGGCTGTGTCGTGGCCGATTCTCCCGGTATTCTGGATCCGCGCTCGGACGCCGCGGCGCAGAGAATGCTCTCCTGGCTGTCGTCGTCCAAAGGACAGGTAATAGGAGCGTGGGACGATCTGGCGCGCGAGTGCGTCGATTACCTGCGGTCGAGGAACATAGCCCCGAACGCGCTTTCGGCGTGGGGAATCGAACCTTACGGAACCGCGTCGGAAGTGTTGGAGCGCATAGGCCGAAGGCTGGGCAAACTTCTGCCGGGCGGCGGAGTGGACGCGGCCGAGGCGGGACGCGCTTTCATCGGCGCGGCGGCGGCGGGCAAACTGGGCAGGTTCAGTCTGGAGACACCCGATTGTCCGGCCGTTCGCGAGGGATGCCGGTGAGGATCGCCGGAGCGGACGAAGCGGGGCGGGGCCCGATAGCCGGCCCCGTGGTAGCCGCGGCGGCGGTGCTGACTCCGCCGCAGTTCAGGGCGCTTTTGTCCGAGGGACTGAACGATTCCAAAAAACTTTCCGCCTCGCGGCGTGAGCGTCTCTTCGCCCGCATGGGGGAATTGGGCGTCGTGTGGGGCGCTCAGGCGGCTACGAACGTGATGATCGACAATACGAACATACTGGCGGCGGCTCTCTGGGCGATTGGGCGGGCCGTGAGGCGCGTCGGCCCGCCGTTGGATCTCGTGATCGTCGACGGAAACTCGTACATTCCCGATATACCGCGCGCGATTCAGCGCGCCGTGCCTAAAGCCGACGCGCTGGTTCCGTCGGTCATGGCGGCCTCCGTCATCGCAAAAGTGCTCAGGGACAGGGTGATGGTCGCCCTGCACAGAGTTTTTCCCGAATACGGTTTCGACAGACACAAGGGTTATCCCACGGATTTTCACAGGCGAATGGTCGATATGCTGGGACCGTCGAGAGTACATAGGCTGTCTTTCGCGGGCGGGGGCAAAACCGCGGGCTCTGCCCGCACCCGCCGGGGAGCAAGCTCCCCGGACCCTCTTAAAGGGGTCAAGGGAACCAGTCCCCTTGCGGGGTACGGGGCAGAGCCCCGTGGCTGAGATTGGCGGTCTTTCCGGCGGCGCGGTCGATTCGGGCGTCAGAGGCACGCCCGGCGAAGGCGCGCCGGTATCGAGACCCGGCCCGCAAACTCCAGGACGGGGCATCGCCGACGGCTCGCTCGTCGAAGGCCTTGTAACGTCCAAAGACGGCGAGATGTACCGTGTGAAAATCGGCGCGCAGACATTGTCCGCCCGGTCGAGCGTGATTTTATTTCCCGGCCAGCGCTTCAGGGCGTTGTGGGACGCGTCCACCTCGCCGCCCACGCTTCGCCTCCAGCATTCGGATACCGCCATGCTGGCCCGTTTTTCGGGCCGCGATCAGCAGGTCGCGTCGGCTCTTTTTTCGCGAGGCATGCCGGTTGACGAGGAAAGCGTGGCGGAACTTCGCCGTCATTGGCTCGCGCGCGGCGGGGATCCGGCAAAACTCGGGGCGATGGCCGAACTCTGGGCCAGGGGAGCGGAACTGACCGAGGCGAATGTCATATTGCTCTCGTGGTATATGGCGCTCACCACGGAGGAAGTCACGAGAATATGGAAAAAAATCCGCGCCCGTCTGCGCGGCAAAAAAACCTCGTCTCCAAAGGGGCTTCTGGTTGCGCTTAAAGACGGCGGCGACGCCGAAATCGCGCGGTTTCTCGCGTCTCACGCGATTGCCGGGCGCAAGGCGAGGGACGGCATAGACCCGGCGGCGCTTTTGGCGCCCGCGTGGTGGCCGATGAACGGGAACGGCGAACCGAAACGGGCGAGAGTGGCTTTTTCGGGCGAACATCACGGCGAGCGGAGGGTATGGCGATGCGCGTTCGGTTTCGAGGGCGACTCCCTCGGCCCGGTGAGCGGCGATATCATGAGCAACGGGATGTCCGTGTCGATAAATATCCGGCTCGAAACGGAGAAAAGCGCCGAAAAAGTGAGGGCAGGGCTCGATGTTCTGAGGAAAGAACTCGCCGAGATCCCTTTGAGCGTACAGTACCTGGGGGCGAGTGCCGCGCCTCGGGGCGAGACGGCGACGGACGAACGCCGCGGGCTGGATATGGAGATATAGACGGCGCGCGGTATGAAAAAAGCGGCGGCGCTCAGATACGACGAACGGCGGGACGCCCTGCCCAGAGTGACGGCGCAGGGGCGGGGGAAAACGGCGGAGCGTATAATAGATATAGCGGCCGAGGCCGAAATCCCCATAATCGAGGACGCCGCGCTCGTGAGCGCCCTTTTGGCGCTGGAACTGGGAGACGAAATTCCGGTCGAGTTGTATAGGACGGTGGCGAAAATACTCGCTTTTCTCTATGAAATCGACAAACAAGACCTCAAACCGCAGGCAAAACCTTGAGGCTCCGCCTCAAACTCCGCCGGGGAATCAGTTCCCCCGCGGGGAGCTTGCTCCCTGCCGGGTTCGGGCAGAGCCCGAGGTCTCGAGCTCCGTAGGTTTTAGGCGGGATCGGGCGTTTTGAATCATCTTGAATTTGGGGCAAGCGGGGAGGACATTGCCGCCTCATATCTGAGTCGGATGGGATGGAGGATACTGGGCAGGAATGTCCGCGTCGGCAGGGGCGAACTCGACATCATCGCAACCGACGGCGGCGAATTGGTGATAGTCGAGGTCAGAACGCGCAGAATCGGCGCGATTTCCCCGTCTGAGACCACCGTCGGTCCCAAAAAAATAAAAAATTTGATCAAAACGGCGCGGCGTTACGTGAATTCCATCTCGTACAACGGCAACTGGCGCATCGATGTCGCCGCCGTTACCGTGACATCAAGCGGCGAGTGGCGCGTTGAAATTTTCGAAGACGTGACGCGGGGCATGGAAGGCGGTTATATGGGATGAAGGGAATATGCGGGATAGCTCTCAGAGGTACGCGGGCTCTCGCGATAGAGGTGGAGGTCGAAATCACCGGAGGGCTGTTTTCGATCACGGTCGTCGGCCTGCCGGATACGGCCGTAAAAGAAGCGCGGGAGAGGGTGCGCGCGGCATTGAGGGGGCTGGGCGTCACGCTGAAGGGGCGTATCGCCATAAACCTCGCGCCCGCCGATTTTCCAAAGGAGGGCGCGCTCCTCGACCTGCCTATGGCGATAGGACTGGCTCGCGCGTCGGGGCGAATCGAAATGGATGATAACGCCATTTTCATGGGAGAACTCGCGCTCGACGGACGTCTCCGGTGGGTGCGGGGCGCGGTTCCCGCCGCCGTGCTGGCGCGTGAGGAAAAAACGCCTCTCTTCGTTCCGAGGGACAACGAAAAGGAAGTCGCGCTCGTGGAAGGCGTGGAAGCATACGCCGTTAACAGTCTTCTCGACGTCATGCTGCATCTGAGAGGCGAAAAGATGATTCCCCGCATCGGGCACAAGCCGGCCGCGGACGAGGAAATAACGGCGGAAACGGATTTCGAGGACATAAAGGGGCAGTTCGCGGCGAAACGGGCTCTCGAAATAGCGGCTGCCGGGCATCACAACATCCTGATGACGGGATCGCCCGGTTCGGGAAAGACGCTTCTGGCGCGCGCGATGAAGGGTATTTTGCCCCCGCTGTCGGACGATGAGATGATGGAAGTGCTGCTCGTCCGAAGCACGGCGGGTATGCCATTCGAGCCCAGCCGGGCGCGCCCTTTCCGCTCAGCGCATCACACGGCGAGCGCCGTCGCCATCTGCGGCGGAGGGGCGAACATGAGGCCAGGCGAGGTGTCGCTCGCCAACAGGGGAGTGCTGTTTCTCGACGAATTTCCCGAGTTCTCGCGCGACGTTCTGGAAGCCTTGCGGGAACCCCTGCAGGACGGCGCGATAACCGTCAGCAGGGCGGCCGGCAGCGTCACATATCCGGCGCGGGTGCTTCTCATCACCGCCTGCAATCCATGCCCCTGCGGCTTCAGCGGCGATCCGGCGGAACGCTGCAGGTGTTCGCAGGGGGATTTGGACAGGTACAGAAAGAAACTCTCGGGCCCCATACTCGACAGGATAGACCTTCATGTGTCGGTGCCGCGCCTGTCGCCCGAGGAATTGGTGTCGCTCGGCGGCGGCGGGGAAAACAGCGCCGCCGTGAGAGCGCGCGTTCAGTCGGCGCGGGAAATACAGCAAAAAAGATGGCGAAAACTCGGCTTTCATTGCAACGCGGAACTTCCCGAACGCGCGCTGAAGCGCGGCGTCAAACTGGACGACGATGTCAGGCCCTTCCTCGCCGACGCGATGAAAAGCGCGCGCATGTCGGGACGCGGGTTTTCGCGCGTACTGAGGGTCGCGCGGACCATCGCCGACCTGGAAGGCGCGGATAAAGTCTCCGTGCGGCACGTCGCAGAAAGTCTGTCGTACCGCGAGGAAGCGGCTTTCGGAAATTACGGGTGGAGAAAGTGAGCGGCGCTTCCATGATACGTCCGCTGATGCTGCTGAACAAGTGCGCGCGCTACGACGTTCGGATGTGGAAACGCTTTGAGGCTTTGGGATTGCCTCCGGAAGCGTTCATCGACGACGGCCCTTCCGTATGGGACAAACTCGAAATCACCGAAAGAAACAAGGACGCGATGTCGAGGGCCCTGTCGTCCGGTTGGATCGACCGTGAACTCGAAACCTGCGACCGCCTTGGCGCGCGTATTGTGACGTTTGCCGACGCGATGTTTCCGCCGGCTCTTCTCAAAATCAGGGACACGCCTCTCCTGCTCTACGTCAGGGGCAACATGCCTCCCGCCGAAAACAAGGCCATAGCCGTCGTCGGCACTCGCCGGTGCTCCGTCTACGGCGAGCGCACTGCCCGCGCCGTAGGCGCCCGCGCGGCCGAGCGCGGGTGGAGCGTGATCAGCGGCGGGGCAAAGGGCATCGACGGCGCGGCCCACACCGGATGTATCGAATCGGACGGAGTCACCGCCGCGGTTCTCGGCACCGGGGTGAACGTGGTTTATCCGTCGGAACACGCCGGGCTTTTCGGGCGGATTATCGAAAGAGGGGCGCTATGTTCGGAATTTCCGCTCGGCGAGAATGGGGAGGCGTGGCATTTCCCGAGGCGAAACAGAATAATAACGGGATTCGCGTCCAAGACAGTGATCGTCGAGGCGCCACACAAGAGCGGCGCGATGATCACCGCAGGCCTTGCCGCCGAGGAGGGGCGAGAGGTCTGGGCCGTGCCGGGCAGAATAGACGACGGCCGCTGCGCGGGCTCCAACCGGCTCATTTTCGACGGCGCCATGCCGCTGATCGACCTCGAACTGCTGTTCGGCTCGAAATCCCGGTACGCCGAGACGTATCTTTTCACCGACGAGGAAACGGCGGCCCCGGCGCGGCCCGAACGAAAAAATCTCACGGACGGGGAGAAGAAAATATTGTCGCTGCTGGCGGTTCATCCCGACAATACTATTGACAACCTGGCTGATGAAGCTAAAATGAGCGCCGCTGACGTATTTCAAATAATTACCGTGATGTCCCTGCGCGGATTGGTCTTTTCGTCGGGGCCGGGGCGTTACAGTTCCTACGACTGAAATGGGACGAGGGGGGAAGCCATGAACACAAGGATATTGTCCAAAGAGGAAAGGGAAGCGCTGTCCCCGGACGCGACGGAGTCGATTTACAAATATCTCAGCAGCGACTGCTGTCCGTCGGATATACTCGAAAAAACCCTCCTTCACGCGGTGATCATCTCCAAACTCAACCAGTGTCTCGTGGACGCGAACACTCTTTCTTTCCTCATCGAAAAAATATCCGAGTACGAGGGGACGCCTTTGTTTGATCCCGACCGGGAAGGCGACGGTGCGGCAAACAGGTATTGTTGAGGAGGACGGGAATTGGCGAGGGAAACCAAATCCGGGGCCGGAAAAGAGACAAAACCCGACAAGACGAAGGACAAGCCAAAAGCGGCGGCATCCGAAAAAACCGCGAGACCGCGGGCGAAATCCACGGCCAAACCGGTAAAAAGCAAGGCGTCATCCCAAAAAACGAAGGCCGATCTTAAAAACGTCGCGGCGGCCTCTTCCGGAAAAACGCTCGTCATAGTGGAGTCTCCCGCCAAGGCGCACACTCTTGAGAAGATATTGGGGCGTTCGTATCGGGTGGCGGCAAGCGTGGGGCATGTGAGAGACCTTCCCAAAGGCAGGATGGCGGTGGATGTCGAGCACGATTTCCGGCCCGAATACATCAACGTGAGGGGCAAAAGCGAAATAATAAAGTCTCTCAAAGCGGCTTCCGGCGCGAGCGCGCGAACGCTTTTGGCGTCCGACCCCGACCGCGAGGGCGAGGCCATCGCGTGGCATCTCGCGACGCTCCTGGATATCGACCCGTCTTCCGAATGCCGCATACGGATGCAGGAGATCACCGAACACGGCGTCAAGAACGCCGTCGCCAATCCCGACCGCATCGACATGAATCTTGTGGATGCGCAGCAGTCGAGACGCATATTGGACCGTCTCGTCGGCTATAATTTGAGCCCGCTCCTCTGGTATAAATTGCAGCGGGGGCTTTCCGCCGGCAGGGTGCAGTCCGTAGCGCTCCGCATAATCTGCGAGCGCGAGGACGAGATAGAGGCGTTCGTGCCCGAGGAATACTGGCTCATTGACGTCAAAGCCTCGTCGGGAGACCGGCGCTATATGATGAGGATCGACAAAAAAGGCGGCAAAAAATTTGTCCCTTCCAACTTGGCCGAATCACTCGAAGCGGAAGACGCCATAAAGAAAGACAAAATCATCGTCGGCGGTTTCAGGACAAAGGAGACAAAGCGCCCCCCATTGCCTCCCTTCAAGACCAGCGTCTTGCAGCAGGAAGCGTCGCGCAGGCTCGGGTTTTCCCCTCGCCGCGCGATGCGGATAGCGCAGTCGCTCTACGAGGGAGTGGAAATCCCCGGCAGGGGGCCCGTTGGCCTCATCACGTACATGCGCACCGACAGCCTGCGCCTCGCCCCGGAGGCCATAGACGCGTCACGCGCTTTCATAGCGAAAAACATGGGCCCCGATTATCTGCCCGAACATCCGAACGTCTACACGCCGAAAGGACGCGCTCAGGACGCGCACGAGGCCATTCGCGCGACGGACGCGTCGCTCGCCCCCGAGTCAATAAAACCGTACCTCGCTCCCGACCAGTTCAAGCTGTACGACCTGATATGGAGAAGGTTCGTCGCGAGCCAGATGTCGCCGGCGAGGGTCGCTCGCTCCACGGCAGAGGCCTTGTCCGGAGGGTACGGCATGAGGCAGGACGGCGTGACGGTGCTCTTCGACGGCTGGGGAAAAATCTGGCCTCTGGGTATCAAGGACACGGTCATTCCTCCGGCGTCGCCCGGGGAAGAACTGGCCCTCGACGGAGTGAGCCGCGAACAGAAATTCACCCAGCCGCCGGCGCGATACACCGACGCCGGGCTGGTCAAGGCGCTGGAGGAAAAGGGCATAGGGCGCCCGTCCACCTACGCGTCCATCATCGAGACTCTGGCCGACAGAAATTACGCCACGCGAGAAGAGGACAAAAAACTGACGCCGACCAAACTTGGCAGGACGGTAAACGAATTTTTGGTGAAATATTTTCCCAAACTCATCAACACCGAATTCACCGCTTCGATGGAAAACGATCTGGATTCCGTCGAGAACGGCGCGGAAAACTGGATCGGCGTGGTGAGGAATTTCTGGGACGGCTTCAAGCCCGTGCTCGACGATGTGTCCGCGACCGCCGAAAAAATGAGTATGGAACCGGAATTTATCGGCGAGAACTGCCCAGACTGCGGCAAACCCCTCGCGGTGAAACACGGGCGTTTCGGTGAGTTCATAGCTTGTACGGGCTACCCCGAGTGCAAGTACACGCGCAATATCGTCAAAACCCTGGGGATAAAATGTCCCAAATGCGGCGAGGGCGAGGTGATTCGCCGCAAGGCAACTAAAGGCAAGGCGAAAGGCAGGTCGTTTTACGGTTGCGCCCGATACCCAGAGTGCGATTACGTGAGCTGGAAAAACCCCGCCGCCCCCGGCAAAAAAGCCGCCGGCGAAGACGGGGAACCGTCATACGACGCCGGCGGAACGGAAACGGACGACGGGGCGGTGATGTCCTCATGAGCGAGATAACGATAGTCGATGGGCGGGTTCGGAGGCCGGTTTCGAGGTCGAACTGCGCGAGATATATCTATAACTCAGATAAACTGGAAAAGCAGTCTTCAAATTTTCGTGCCAAATAAAGAATTATTTATAAACAATCCTCAAATATCAAACGCCCTACGCCGGGTTAGTTATAAACGGCGGGAGCGGCTTGCCGTTCCCGCCACTCATTTACGCTGAAATTTCGCAGAAGGGCGCGAGGGCGGTGAGTTTTTTCTCTTTGACTGCCGACTTGAAATTTACTTTGCCCTTTTCGTGCGTCTGCGTCCAGGTCTTTATGGGCAAACCCCACACTTTGATGAAACCCACGCTCGCCGCGTGGTCGAACGCGTCGCCCTCGGAATAGGTGGCGAGGTCGTAGCGGTATATCGCGTTTTCCGATTTCGAGCCCTCCGCCACTGCGGAACCCTTGTAGAGGCGCACGCGCACGGTTCCGCTCACCACTTCCTGCGTCGTGTCCATGAAAGCCTGAATGGCCGTCATCAGCGGCGAGAACCAGCAGCCTTCGTAGGCCAGCTCCGCGAATTTCTTCTCGAGATCGCTCTTTACCCTCATCACGTCCTTCGAGAGGACTATCGTCTCGAGCGCTTTATGCGCCGTTATCAGCGTGACGGCGGCCGGACATTCGTAGACCTCGCGGCTCTTGAAACCGACGAGCCTGTTTTCGACCATATCTATTCTGCCGACGCCGTGTTTTCCCGCAAGTTTGTTGAGTTGGTCTATGAGTTTTATGCCGTTCAGTTTTTTGCCGTCCAGCGCGACGGGGACACCCTTGTCGAACGTGATTTCAACGATTTCGGGCTTGTCCGGCGCTTCCGTCGGGTCAGCGGTCAGGCCGTAAGCTCCCTTGGGCGGGGTGTTCCAGGGGTCTTCCAGCACGCCGCACTCGCAGGAACGCCCCCACAGGTTGTCGTCCAGGCTGTACGGGCTCTGCCTCGTGATCGGAACCGGAATATCGTGTTTGACGGCGTATTCCATCTCGTCCTCGCGCGACCAGTGCCAATCGCGCACGGGCGCCAGCACAGCCACGCCCGGGTCGAGGGCGTTCGCGCAGACTTCGATGCGTACCTGGTCCTGCCCTTTGCCAGTGCAGCCGTGAGCGATGGCGACGGCGCCCTCCCGCTGCGCCACGTATATCAGGGCTTTGGCGATCAGCGGGCGGGAATACGCCGAATTGAGCGGATACACGCCTTCGTACAGCGCGTTCGCCTTGAGGCCGGGCCAGATGAAATTTTCTATCATCTCTCCCCGGAGATCCATCATATGAGCCGTCACCGCTCCCGTCCGGATCGCCTTTTCGTTGATCTCATCCAGATCGTCGGCCTGCTGCCCGACATCGGCCGTCATCGTGACCACTTCGTAGCCCTGATCCATGAGCCACGGAATCGCGACCGACGTGTCGAGCCCCCCGCTGTACGCCAGAACCACTTTTCCTTTCGTGTCCGCCGCTTTCTTCGCCGCCATACAAATCCCCTCCGTTATTTTGATTGATGAAAATATAAAAGCCCGCCCCCCGTCCTCCATTGATGTGATGGAGCAACGAGGGGCGAGCCTTGAAGCCCGCGGTGCCACCCTCATTCGCCCGGGACGCTTGTGCCCCGGACATCTCATATCGGTTCTGTTTCGGAAACCACCCGGACGCCTACTTGACCATGAGGTCTTTCTTCGGTGTCGGCTCAGGGGCGCGAACTGTCCTCGTCATTTGCGCGAGACGCTTTCAGCCGATGACGTCTCTTCTCTGTCGCCCGCGCGAGGCAGTCATGTCCCCATCAACGCCGTATAATTCAAAGTGCGGCTATAGTATCACTATTTTTACGGATGTCAATAGACCGCATTGCCCTGTGTCAATCGTCTGAGAAAACCTCAATTGCAAACGTAAATTCCACCCTGTATGGCGTGCGGAGTGGAATTTGTGTTTGCAAATCAAGGAGTGGAATATAGCATTGCAAGTCATCAAAGATGGAGTCTGGAATAAA
>JAIRKI010000093.1 GCA_031260185.1 Synergistaceae bacterium
ATGAAAGAATACCGCAAAATATTTACTCGGTACGACAAGCTCGATGTGATGTTCATGGCTTATATACATTGGGGGCTGGCGTTTATACTCTTGCGTAGCGTCAACACGCCCTAATTTCCAGTGAAAGGGTGAACATCAGGTTCTAAATCCAATGAATTGGCGAGATGATTGTTTTTACCGGCGATAAAAAAATAAAAATATCTACACCAGTCACAGCGTCGGCGCCAGGCTCAAAAGCTGTTTCACCGTTTCCTCGAACCGGAAATTTTCGCCTATGCCCTGTTTGAGAAAGGCGTCGACGGAATTCATGTGTTTCAGCGCCCAGTCGACTTTCGGGTTGCTGCCGGGTTTGTAGGCGCCTATGTTTATCAAGTCCTGCGCCTCCTCGTACACCGCGAGAAGCTCCTTTATCCTGCCGGCGGCGGCGTTCTGCTCGGGCGAGACCACCGCGGACATGACGCGGCTGATGCTTCGCTGAACGTCGACCGACGGGTAATGATATTTGGAGGCTAACTGCCTGCTCAGCACGAAATGGCCGTCGAGGATGCCGCGCACCGTGTCGGCGATGGGCTCGTTCATGTCGTCGCCCTCCACCAGCACGGAATATACCGCCGTTATGCTTCCCTTTTCTCCAGTTCCCGCCCTTTCCAGCAAACGGGGAAGGAACGCGAACACCGACGGCGTGTACCCTCTCGTCGCGGGAGGCTCGCCGATGGCGAGCCCCACGTCGCGCTGAGCCATGGCGATTCTCGTTACCGAATCCATCATCATCAGGACGTTTTTGCCCTCGTCGCGGAAATACTCGGCTATCGCGGTGGCGGTGAGAGCCGCCTTGAGGCGGACCAGCGGAGGCTGATCGGATGTGGCTACGATCACCACGGAGCGCGCCAGCCCGGCCGGACCGAGATCGCGATCCAAAAATTCCTTGACTTCTCTGCCGCGTTCGCCGACCAGCGCGATGACGTTCACGTCAGCCTCGGTGTTGCGGGCCATCATCCCCAGCAACACGCTCTTGCCGACGCCGGAGCCCGCGAATATACCGACGCGCTGTCCCTGTCCGAGGGTCAATACGCCGTCTATCACCTTGACGCCCACCGAAAGATGATGCTCCACCATTTGACGTCTCAACGGATGAGGGGGGGATGAAGTGAGCGGATAATAACGCGAAGCCGGAACGGGGCCCAGGGAATCGAGGGGATTGCCCAAACCGTCGAGCACCCTGCCGAGGAGCGCGTGCGACACGTTGACGCCCAGCGGCCTGCCCATCGAGAGAACGTCGCAGCCTGGCCCTATATCGGACAATTCCCCCAGCGGCATCATCAACACCCGGTTCGTTCGGAATCCGACAACTTCGGCCCGCAAGACGGTTTCCCTGTTGCGGAAACGAACCTCGCAAAGGTCGCCTATCTGGACGTCGGGCCCACGGGATTCTATCACCAGCCCGACCACCTGCACGACACGGCCGTTGATGCGTATCAGCTCGGTTTGCGACAGACGTCCCTCCAACGCGACGAAAATATCCCCGGCGCTGTCCCTCGCGGCCGCCGTCATAACCCTTTACCCGGCCGTTTCGGGTTCTTCCGAGGCCTCATTTTCGAGCAGCAGATTTTTGACCTCGGATGACACCTGTTCCAACTGAGTCTTCCACCTCGCGTCGTAAATGCCGAGGTTCGTCTCTATCAGGCAACTGCCCTTCTCGACGTGATCGTCTGACATCAGCTCGAAAAATTTCACGCCCCTTATGGAATCCATGAGCGTGTCCTTGTTTTCCTCTATCATGGTAATGTCGGCGGGGTTGAGGTACACTATTATCCGTTCACGGTCGCTTATTCTCTTGAGCAACCCCGAGACGACGCGCTCGATGACTTTGGGGTCCATATCGACCATCGTCGCGAGCATCTTCGACAGCATCATCTCCCAGAGCCTTATGAGCTGCGGGGAGTGCGTCTTGGCGAGATGTTCCCTCGCTTGCCCGAGCGAGGCGGCTATGCCCTCCAGCAAAGATATCGCCCGCGCGAATTTGCCCTCGTATTCATGCCGCACGCTCGCCTCGGCTTTCGCGAGCCCTTCGGAATAACCCTTGTCGTACCCTTCCTTCCTTCCTTCCGCGCGTGATATTTCCTTGAGAGCGGCCGCTTCGGCGGCCGCGTTAGCGCGGAAATCGTTCCGCTCGCGATCGAGCGCCGCGCGCTCCGATTCCATCTGAAGTTTTAATTGTTTACATTCCTGCCGGGATTCCGAAAGGTCTTTCTCGCGGTCGCGAAGCTCGGATCGCAGTTTTTTTACCTCGGCCTCCGCTATCGCGAGGGCCGATTTCGCGGTTTTGTCTTCCTCGCGTTCTATAGGGGCGGCGTCTTTGGGAGATATGTCCTCCATCCGGCCGCGGGTCACCCTGACTGCGCCGGGAAGCACGCGTACCGCCCGGATGAGACGCTGTCTCGATGGATCGCTAGACAATCAGCTCGTCCTCTCCGCCTCGGGCCACTACGATCTCGCCCGCTTCCTCCAGAGACCTCACTACGTTCACTACCTTCTGCTGGGCTTCCTCCACCATGCGCACCCGCACCGGTCCCATCAATTCCATTTCTTCTCTCAGCATGTCCGCCGCGCGTTTGGACATATTCTTGAAGAACTTCTCTCTCAGATCCTCGGAAGCGCCCTTCAGCGCGAGACCGAGGTCCTTCATGTCGACGTCGCGCAATATGCGCTGCAGGGAGCGGTCGTCCATTGCTCCGATGTTGTCGAACATGAAGAGGCGTTTCTTTATTTCCTCGGCCAGCTCCGGATCCTGTTCCTCCATGGCCTCCATGATATTTCTTTCCGCGCCGCGGTCGACGAGGTTTATGAGATTCACAACCGCGTCTATGCCTCCCGCCGCCGTGAAATCCTGCCCCATGACGGTCGACAGTTTTCTTTCCAGCACGCGCTCTATCTCACGCAATATATCCGGCGTTATCCTGTCCATTTTGGCTATGCGCCGCGTGACGTCCCACTGCATGCTCGGAGGCAGGCCGCCCACGACGAGCGCCCCCTGTTCGGGCGGCAGGTACGAAAGAATGAGGGCTATCGTCTGCGGATGTTCGTTCTGTATGAAGTTCAGCAACTGCTGCGGGTCGGCGTGCCGTACGAAATCGAAAGGACGAACCTGAATGCTCGCCGTTATCCGGCGAAGTATTTCCTGCGCCTTGTCGGCGCCCAGCGCCTGTTCCAACAGCTTGCGCGCGTAGTCGACGCCGCCCTGGGTCATGAACTCGTGCGCCATTATCATTTCCTGGGCTTCCTTCAGGACGTCCAGTTTTACATCGGCCGTGACCTTCTGGAGATTCGCTATCTCCATGGTGAGAAGTTCTATGGTGGTGTCGTCGATATGATGATACGCCTTCGCCACAGCGTCGGGGCCGAGGGTCACCATCAATATGGCCGCCTTCTCCCTCCCCTTCAGTTCACTGGCTTTGCTCATACTTCATCGGCTACCCAACTTTTGATCAGGCTGGCAAGTTCCTCGGGATTGTTCATGGCATAATTTCGCAGTTGCTCTTCCAATATCGACAATTCGCCCTGGGTCGTCATCAAATCGGGTTTTTCCAGCAATTCCCGCAAAGACGGCGCCGCGTCAGCCCCCTGCTCACCCCGCAAGGCCGCCATCTTGCGCTTACGAGCCCACATCACGGCAAGCGCGACGACGAAAACAAGAAGAACCAAAAACGAAGAGACTCCCACTATCATGCGCCGCTGACGTTCCGCGGCTAATCGCGCCGCGTAGGCGTCGGCAATCGACGTGTCGAACGGCATCGCCATTATCGATATTCTGTCGCCCCTCTCGTCGTCGGCGCCTATGGCTGTCGCCACCGCGCCCTGCCAGCTGTCTATCTCGGGCTGTTCCAGAGTTCCGTCAATCAGCACGGTGGCCGTCAGGCGCTTTATCTTTCCCTGAGTTTCGACTATGGACGATTCGTGCGTCGAGTTGTCGTAATTCGTCACCCTGTCCGAGCGGTCATACGTCGCGTTTTCGTTCCCCGCGCCGGCATTCGCCACATATCCCGGGATGTTTGTGGTAGTCCCCGGAACGCCGCCGCTGGTTCCGGCCGGCCCCGTGTAACTTTCCTCCGTACTCTGCTCGCTCTGGACGGGCCCGTAATTTTTTTCCGGCAGTGTGAAAACCGTTCTCTTGGAATCCTGTTTCTTGTCGAAATCCAGCTCGACCCTGACGGCCGCCTTCACCCGGCCCGGGCCGTAAACCTTTTCGAGCGTGTCCTTCAATTTACGCTCCAGCTCTGTCTCGTACTGCTTCTCGAACTGCCTCTGCTTCAAAACCAGCTGGTTGCCGGTCTGCATGGTGAGCGTGTCGTCAAGTATGTCGTCGAAGGGTATCTGCCCGTCGGCGTCGACCAAGGTCACATTGTCGGGCGTGAGGCCCTCCACGCTCGACGCCACGAGATGCACTACCGCTCTCGCCTGTTCCTGGCCGAATTCCGCCCCCGGCCTCAGTTTCAGAAGAACGGCGGCGGTAGAAGGGCGCTGCTCTTCCAAAAACAGCCTGGATTCGGGGACCACGATCGAAACGCGCGCGCTCGACACGGCGTTCATCTCGCGTATGGTCCGCGACAACTCTCCCTCGAGCGACCTGTAATAATCGACTTTCTCCTGGAAACTGGTTCGGCCTATCCTGGCGTTGTCGAAACGCTCGAAACCGACGATCCCGCCGCTGGGTATGCCCTTGGCGGCGAGCGCTATTCTCGATTCATAGACATTGGCCGAGGGGACGAGAATAGAATTGGATGACGAGTCCGTGCGGTAGGGAATTTTCTGTTCTTTGAGATATTCGATGATCGCGTCCTGATCCCGCGCCTCGAGGCCGGTAAAAACGGGTTCGTACGCCGTGCGCCCCACCACGAGGGCAAGCGCCAATATGCCGCTCGACACCGCCAACGCCGCGACGATGATCGAAATACGCTGCCATTTCGACAGCGAAGACCATAACGCCTGAAACTGTTCCTTAGCCTTGGCCGCGTATTCACGCATTTATTTTTCCCGCCCCGCGCTATGCGCCCATTCTGGAAATCTGCTGATAAGCGTCCACCATTTTATCTCTTATTTGCACCATCAGACGAAGAGCAAGCTCCGCTTTCTCCACGGCAATGGATACTTCCGAAATATCATCCACTTCGCCGAGCGCGAGACGATTCGTGAGATTGTTCGCGTCAATCTCAAGTTGATTTACCTTCATTATGCTTGATTTCAATACTTCCGAAAAGGGCTTGACGCCGCGTCCTTTATCGTGCCTTACAGTTCCGACAGTGACCGGCAAATCAGCCGGGTTCGGACCTTTTACGGGTTCCACGCGCATTCCGTCGATCATTACCCTTCCACCCTTTCCCCGATAACTTTGAAGGATTATACACCATAACCATCTTCGAATATATTTTTATCTTTAAATCTTTAAAAATTTTTCTCTTGCTTATCAAAAAATATTTTATCAAAATTTTTCATTTTTTCACAAATTATACTCGACAGCGATAACATTTCACCATCGTTACAATTTGTAATGCAACAGTGGTACAGGTTTCACAGTGTATTATCGTTACACTATACGAAATATATTCCGTTGTTTGGTATATTTCAATAACTGTCATCAGAAATTATTTATAAACAAAATTCGCAAGTTTGTGGAAAATTGACTTGTTCCGCAATACCGAAACCGCCGTTATTGGCGCAATGCGATTGATGAGCTTTCCGCCGTCTGTTGTTCGTGGTTTACACGACTTCGAGCGCGGCAATCAGCCGACTGCGTTCGTCGCTCCCGTCAGTCTGAAAACGAATTATAGGCAAACCATATTTATTGAAAATTTCATTTTTCATCGCGTCGCGCTCCGACTGACGAGAACCCTCCGCGTGAAACGCGATTCCGTCCACCTCAACAGCAAGGCGCGGCGCCTTGCTTATTGCGTCAAATATCAAAAAATCAACGTGTGTCAGGATATTTCCGGCATATTGTTTTTCCGGCGCGGAGAGCTTCCCGAAATCGCGAATAATCATCCGCAACGGAACGCGCGCAATCACGTCAAAGCGCGTGAAGCGGTCGGCTTTCAAAACGCTCCGAATGAGTATATACATCAGGTTTTCACTGTCGTATTCAGACACGCGCTTCCGTTTCGCGAAAAGATCGCGCCGGCGATCGGCATAGCTCTTGTATAAGTAGTCAAAAACTGAATATACCTTGCTGTTGATAACAGAAAAATTGTTATACTCAATATAGCGGACAAGGTCGCCGATATTTGTGTCTGTCCGCGTGTCATTATTGTTTACGACAACGATTAGTTGTTCAATCGCTCTCGACACGGCAACGTTAAGCCGGTTGGCGTTGTCCGTGAACTCCGTTATCTCGTTATCGACGGTTGAGAGAATGATGATATTGTTTTCTCGTCCCTGAAACTTATCAACCGTGTCAGCCTTTACGCCCATTCCGGCAAACGCTTTTTGAAGCGCGTTTGTTTGATTGCGGTATGGCGTGACTATGCCGAGAGAATTGTCTCGCGTATCGAGGCTTTGCCGTGGAATAATCTCATTCAGTATAACGTCTATCTGCCGTTGATTCATACGATTCCGCTCGTGGTTCCCCTCGACGGTTTTATATACAAGCAACGGTTCGCGATCGGACTTCGGCTCGGTTAAGACAATCAACTGCCCGTCATAAAATTTTTTACTGCAAAATTCAATAATCTTGGGATGACAGCGGTAATGCTCACGCAAAAGCGTACTCGGCGCATCGGGGAACAACTTTGTCACCGCCGATAGTAAGCTGTGGTTCTTATAACGATATACTTCAGGCAAATCGAATTCCGCGAAAACCGCGTCCGTCGCGGCGGAAGTCTTGCCATCCACTACGTTTGGAAGCTGTTTCAAATCGCCGACGACAACCGCTTTTCTCGCGGTTGACAGCGCGAGCGCGCCAGCGCATAAATCTACTTGAGACGACTCATCGACTATGACATAATCGTACATCACGCGACTCGATAAACTGCTTCGAAGCGAGTATGCCGTACTCAAAATCACCGGATAGCCTTTGATAAAATCTTTCGGGTTCCTCCACAAGTCGTCGAGCGAGTATTGTCCGCGAATTCGTGACGCGTATTGTTCGGAGAGTTTACTTCGGAACAGCCGCAGTGATATGTCCGCATACTCTTTCATTTTAGCGTTGAAATCAAATGATTCAAGTTCGAGCGTTAAGGCTGATATGTCCTTGGTCAATTCGGATATTTTCAACTCATAAAAATAACGCTGATACGCCGCGACAAGTTGTTCTCGCGGGAACATCTCGAGCAGCTTTCCGGCTTCTCGTCTACTCTTGCCGAACACTCCGATTTTTTCGAGCAGCGACTTGATAAATGAGACGAGTCCTTTGCCTTGTGAATGAATTTCGCCAGTCTCACATAGCAACCACATTTCAAGGGCTTGCCTCGAGGTTTTAGTGACGCGAATGGACTGAACCGTTCCGAACGAGATTACGCTATCAGCAAATCGCAAAAAGTGTTTTTGCTCCGTCTCAACCACGGATAGCTCATGTTTCAGCGCGGATAATTCATTCTGTCTCGAGAGTTTTTCGCGCAATGCCTCATCACGAGTTTTGAGCGTCAGCCGCAACTCGGCGGTGGTTTTTGGTTCGAGCCGCCAGGCGGACATATCCGGAAGCGGTTTTTGAGAATTGATAAAGTCACGCTTGTTCTCTTTGTTTCCAAGATATGCCGCGATAAAGCCGACGCCATGCTTTTCTAGCTTTTCAAGCACATTCTTTGTCGCGGAGTTATTGCTTGAGACTACGGCGATGCTTGCGCCGCGCATAACAACGTTAGCGATAATATTTAAAATGGTCTGCGTCTTGCCCGTCCCCGGCGGTCCCTCGATGACGCTCAACGGGTTGCGTAAGGCTCGGTCAACAGCGTTTTTTTGGCTCGCGTTGAAAGCGAAAGGATAGACAGGATCAAGCTCCCGCTCCTTTGCTGTTTTCGATTGCGGTAATTTACCGCTCAAAAATGCTCCAAGCATTCCGTCTGGAGGTACGAAATCTATTTTCGAATAACTGTTTGACAGGATATTTATTATCCGTCCGGGCTCAATTTCCACGGTCAAACCCACTTCCGCCGCAACGCGCTTCAGATATTCAAAGCAACCGCGGGACTTCTCTGATTTGAGCGCGGATTCGACAATTCGAACATTATAGGCGTTATAAGTAAACACTTTGTCGTTATTGAAAGTAATTTCGTATCTTTCGCCAACGCGTCTGTACCCTTTGACGCCGGCGGTCTTATCCTCGCCCTTGAGGAATATTCTGAAATTATTGTCCGGCATTTTCGGCGTCGGCTAGAAACCCTCGAAACATATTCGAGCCAATGGCGTCCGCCGTCCTGTCCAGCGTATCGAGAGCAGGGAAACGCACTCCCGTTATGGTCAGGTTTGTTCCGTCAATTTCGGTTGGCTTGTACATTAACGCTCGCCTCCCTTATTTCACGTTCGTTTATTTCCATTTCTATCACCCGTTTTTATTTTACCTCTTTTGGGTGAATTTTACAGCTGTAATACTAATATACGTTGAAAAACTCGGAAACAATTTCAGTCTGGCGGAAATATACTCGTTTGACCGCGAATTAGCGGCAAGACACCCGCAAAATCAAAATATTCACCCAAAAATCCGATAACAACTTCAGATATTGCGCGACAAAGGTATAATTGAATTTGTCGGTAACGGCAAATATAGAAAGGTATAGGCGTAAAATACGATAAAAATTTTAAAGTTTCGTTTGCTGTATCATGCTGAAGTAATTCAAATCCGTGAGGGGCGATATGTATGGAAAGGCGCGAGTTTCTCAAAAAATCGGCCGCTTTGGGCGTGGGGGCGGGGTTGCTGTTTTTGCCGAAAAGCTTGCGCGGCTTGTCCCGCCTCGCTGACGCCGCATCTTACCCCGATCTCGTGGCGGTCAGGGGCGGAACGCCTGAAACCATGTTCGACAGGGGGATAAAATCCATCGGCGGAATGGATCGTTTCGTGAAACGCGGACAGAAAGTGCTTCTCAAACCCAATATGTCGTGGGACTCGACGCCCGACGGCGCCGCGAACACTTCGCCCGGGCTTGTCGCGGCCGTGGTCAAACACTGCCTCGACGCGGGCGCGGCGAAAGTGGTCGTCATGGATCATTCGATAGAATTCTGGAAAAACAGCCTCCAAAACAGCGGCGTCCACGCGGCGGCGACAAGTGCGGGGGCCATTTACGCGCCCGCCGAAAGCGAAGGATATTACCAGAACGTGGCGGTGAACGGCCTGCGTTTGAAAGAGGCCATGATCCACGAGGCTGTGCTGGAGTGCGACGTGCTGATAAGCATCCCCGTGCTGAAGCATCACGGCGGCGCGGGGGTCAGCATCGCGGCGAAAAATCTGATGGGTTGTGTTTGGAACCGGAGGACTTACCATTCAGACGGTCTTCAAAGCTGCGTCGCCGATTTCCTCATGGCGAGAAAACCCGACCTCAGCATCGTCGACGCTGACAAAGTGATAACCAAAAACGGCCCTCGCGGCGGTTCACCCAGTGATATAGTTGAGATGAACTCGCTCTTGATATCGCGGGACATCGTGGCGATCGACACGGCGGCTTCGATGATGCTGGGACACAAACCGGGCGAGATCGAACATATCAGGCTCGCGGCCGAAGCCGGTTTCGGTCGGATGGATTTATCGAAGCTCAACATCGAACGGATAAAGATATAAATGCCCAAGCTGGCGCAAATGGGAAAACACGCGCATACGCTCCGCGTTTTTATCGTCGCGAGCGTGCCGGCGGCGTTCATATACGCTTACATGTCCGGCGCGGAGTCGAACGGTATTTTGACGGCGCTCGCGGGCGCGCAGTTTTCGGCCGCGCTGGTTGGGCATGGACTGCCGGCTGGCGTAGTGATATGCGTCATTTTGTCGTCGCTCATATTTGGGCGCGTATTTTGCTCGGCGCTGTGTCCCCTCGGGATATTCCAAGAACTCGCGGGTTTGGCGGGGAGGGCTTGCGGGGTCAGAGAAAGCGGGCAAAACCCCGCGGGCTCCGCCCGCACCCGCCGGGGAGCCAGCTCCCCGGACCCTTTCGAGGGGTCAAAGGGACTGGTCCCCTTGCGGGGTACGGGGTGGATCCCAGTGGATTTAGTATACGTGATACCGCTTCTCGTTGGTTTGGGAATTATTTTCGACATTTCGCCTCTCACGACGTTTCTCGATCCAATCGCGATCTTCGGCCGCGGAATCGCGCTGTTGCGCGCGGTAAAATACGAGGAAACGCCGGTCATTTGGATCGCTCTGCCGTTTTTCGCGATACTGATCGCCGCGTTTTTCACTCGCGGAAGGTTTTTCTGCGGCTTCTGTCCGGCGGGCCTTACTCTGGGGTTGTTTTCGTCTGTCGCGCCGTTTGGAATCTCTCTGTCGGACGGCTGCGTTTCGTGCGGGCTGTGCGAGAAAAAATGCACTACGCGTTGCGTCGACTCCAAAAACAAACGCGTCGACGCAAGCCGTTGCGTGCTGTGCGTCTCCTGCGTCGCGGCGTGCCCGGGCCGTTTCGCGCGATACGGAATGCGCGCCGGTGCGCCTTCCGAAAATGGCGAAGCGTCGCGAAGGTCTTTCATGACAAACGCGATGAGAATGTCGGCGTGGATTTGCGGCCTCGTATATCTGTCGGGAGCCGGCATCGCCAAAACGATCGCGCGTTTCGCGCCAAACGCGCGAAAAAATACGGGCGGAGATATGTTTTTGAGCGGAGAGGAATACGGCATGGATTACGTCATCCTGCCGCCCGGCGCGGTGAGCGCCGAAAACTTCGGCCGGCGCTGCGTGGGGTGTCTCGCCTGCGTCGCGGCGTGTCCCGTCCGCGTGATAAAGCCAAACCGCACATCGCATCCGTCGCTGGTTTATACCGACGATTTCTGCCAGTTCAACTGCGTCGAATGCGGCATCGTCTGTCCCACCGGAGCGATACGGCATCTCGGCGTCGATGAAAAACACCGCACGCGCATAGGGATTTCGAGCCTTGATTTCATGAAATGCGTGGTCAAAACAAAGGGCGAGTCGTGCGGCGCCTGCGCCGAAGTCTGTCCCACAAGGGCCGTTCGAATGGTCCCTTACACGGAATCGGGCGCGGCGGGGCTGACGAAACCCGAATTTGACGAAGAGTATTGCGTCGGCTGCGGAGCGTGTTTCGCGGTATGCCCGGCCGTTCCGAACGCGTTTGCGCTTCGCGGCGTGAGCGCGCAGACTTTGACGCCGGGAATACGGCCCACGGATGACGAGGGGTATCCGGCGCTCCCCCCGGCCGACGATTTTCCATTTTAGATACTTGGCGAGAATTTTCATGCCAAATTTGGCACGAAAATTTGAAGACTGCTTTTCCAGTTTATCTGGGATTAGGAGGAATTTAGAGATGAACCTTGGAATAGGCGAAATAGCGTTGCTGATAGTTCTGGCGCTCGTCCTTTTCGGCGCGAAACGCCTGCCCGAAGTCGGCAGGGCGGCCGGTTCCGCCATCAAGGAATTCAAATCCGCGCTGAACGGCACGGGCGGCGACAACAGTGTCGACAAGGAAAAAAATTCCGGCGAATGACGAACGCGCGCCGCGGCGATTCGGAAAGCGAGTGGACTGAACACCTCGACGAACTCAGGCGGCGCTTAATAGTCGTTCTCGTCATTTTCGCGGCGGCGGCGGGCGCGGCTTTCCGGTATTCCGACGCGATCGTGTTTTTTTTGATGAATCCGGTATTGAAGTTCGGGGTGAAGCTCTACACGTTCGCGCCGGCCGAAAAATTTTTGGCGTATCTTGAAATTTCGCTTTGGACGGGCGCCGTGATCGCCTTGCCGTTCGCGCTGCTTCAGATTGGCGTTTTCATCCGGCCCGGACTCCGGGATAACGAACGCGTTTACGCCGCCGCCGCGCTGTCGGTGATCCCGATTCTCTTCGCGGGAGGAGCCGCGCTGGCGTATTTCTGTCTTTCCCCGATCGTAATGAGATTTTTTCTGTCGTTCGCCGGAGGCGACGCGGTAGATTCGCTTTGGGGACTGCGCGAGTACCTTAAAATCCTGTTCGATATAATGCTGGCCTCCGGCCTCGCCTTCCAAACACCGCTCGTGATGTTGCTGCTGTTCGCCGTCGGCGCGACCACGCCGCGAAAGGCCGCGCGATACCGGCCACACATCGCGCTCGTGATTTTTTTCATGGCCGCCGTCCTGACGCCGCCGGACGTGATATCCCAAATCGCTCTCGGCGTCCCGCTGTATTTATTGTTTGAACTCTCCCTTTTGCTCGGACGGCTGATACGCCCTAAATCTTGAGGCTTCCCGAGAGCGCCAATTTCCGCGCGCGACTGTAGCCTTTTATCTGTCGTTCTTTTTTCATCGCGGCGGATTTTGTCCCGCAGTTCTCCGTATAAATAAGCGTCACGGGACGACGCCCCGCCGTGTACCGCGCGGCTTTTCCCGTATTGTGCGCGGCGACGCGCGCCTCGACGTCGTTCGACCACCCCGTGTAGAGCGTTCCGTCCGCGCACTCCACGATGTAGACGCAAGCGCGAGGCTCCGACAGGCGCTCTGAACCGCGGCGATCCGCCTCTTCACGCGCCATTGTTTCTCAAACCGCCCGGACGCTAACGCGGCCTGTCTCGCGCCAGCGCAGCGAAACTTCTGTCGCCCGTTTTTTCGGCCTTCGCGCTGAAAAAACAGCCAGGAAATTCCCCGGCGCTCCTGTGGTGCGCCACGCACTCGCAACACTTCCCGTGCCTGGAACACGAAAACGTGCAACCGCAAGATATTGAAAGATTGTTCGCGCAAACCATTCTGAAACTCCCTCTGAGCATCTCCGGAATCGTCTATTTACCCACCTGACGAGCGCCGGTCAAGATTTTGATCAGTCGCTTGTCTTTGTAAAACATAAACTTTTTAAGACAAGCCTCTCAATTGATCAGTTTCATGCCGCGAATATATCACTTCCAAAAAACACTCGTCAAGCAATATTTTGGAAGTCTGTTTCCATAATTTCGAATGACGGTTCAGAACGGAGATTACGTTGCGGGCAACATAATTCACGGCGCGAAACGAGCGCTTAGGACTTGTTGATAAATAACTTATCTACTTGTTCGAAGATATAATATAGTTCCAGTCAGGACATGTCGTTTCCTTTCTTATATTTATTTTCTCAAAATCGTCGTCGCTGACCTTGATCCCGATTTCATAGGTGTTTTCATCCTTTACGCATACCACTTTTAAACCGGACGTTGTAGTCGTGTTTCCAATCA